>JAFZDR010000056.1 GCA_017561105.1 Alistipes sp.
CTGCGCCTTGTACTAATTTCGGGCCCTTCGTCGAGTGGTAAGACCACGACATCGAAGCGACTTGGTGTGCAGCTGCGCGTCTTGGGATTGCACCCCGTACTTATATCTACCGATGACTACTTCGTAAATCGCGAGGATACTCCGCGTGACGAGAAGGGCGACTACGACTTCGAGGCGTTGGAGGCGATAGATCTTGCACGCCTTAATCAGGATTTAGGGAGTCTGATGGCGGGTGAAAGCGTCGAAATTCCACGATTTGACTTTATAAGTGGTACGCGCAAGTGGCACGACAACCCGCTGCAGCTCGATAATAGGTCTATACTTATTATGGAGGGTATTCACTCGCTCAATCCGCGCCTTACACCGAGCATTCCCGATACGGCAAAGTTCCGTATCTACGCATCGTGCTTTACATCGGTGGCAATGGATAACACCTCGCGCATACACACTACCGACAACCGTCTGTTGCGCCGCATGATTCGCGACAATGCCACACGCGGAACAAATGCTGCCGACACGATTGCCCGCTGGCCAAGTGTTCGCCGTGGTGAGGAGAGAAATATCTTCCCTTATCAGGAGGAGGCAGATGTGATGTTCAACTCGTCGTTGTTCTACGAGATTGCGGTGCTGAAGCCTTATGCCGAGCCGCTCTTGCGCGAAATTCCAAACACTCGCCCCGAGTATGCCACAGCGCAGGGTCTGCTAAAGTTCCTGGACAACTTCCACCCTATCGTTACCGACGAAATTCCACCAACCTCGGTGTTGCGCGAGTTTGTCGGCGGCAGCGCGTTCAAGTATTAGTGCTACCGAAAAATATAAAGGACTGCAATTGCAGTCCTTTATATTTAATCATACTTGAGATTTCTGATTAGTTGTACTTGAAAGTTGCCTCGTCAGAAACAGTCAACTTCTTGCGACCCTTTGCGCGGCGAGCAGCCAACACCTTGCGGCCATTCGCAGTAGCCATACGAGCGCGGAAACCGTGCTTGTTGATGCGCTTGCGGCGCGATGGCTGGTAAGTTCTCTTCATTGCCATAATCGTATAATTTTTATTGTTTTAACTCTCTATTTCGGTGCATAGTTACCCTATGCGAGGTGCAAAGGTACAACCTTTTTTCGAATTTGCAAAACTTTTTTATAAAATCGTACTGATTTTCAGTTTTTACCCTACTCCTTAAATAGGTCTATCTCCCCTTTCTCTACCTTATGGTAGTAGTCGGTGAGAAGCGCTATTACGGGTGATACTACCTCGATAGTATCGGCCACCGCCTTCTCGCCCTTACCCTTTATGCGATAGAGCATTGCGGCATAGAGTGCACGAAAGCACAACTCGGTGTCGCTCATCTCGCTCTCCTTGCCAAGGCGCAAGCGCAAAGCGGGCAGATGTTGTGCCAGATGCGCATATCGCTGGCGATAATCCTCGCCAAGCTCCTGCTGCTGCATAAGGCGCAAGTGGAGGTCGTGGAGGTCGGAGATGAGGTGCAGAGTGTGGTTGAGATGACCCGACTCCTCCTTCTTCTCCTGCATAAGCAGATCGGCAATATCCATATACCACGCCAGAAGCATCTGCTCGTGGGCAGTATCGAGCTTGCGAGGCTTCACAAGCACCGAATATACAGCCTCGGGCGAGAGTTGCAATGCTCGCAAGAGGTCCTCAATCTGCCACAAATACAAGATGTACTCGGCGATATTCTCCTTTCGTTTTTGCTGTGCTATATCCATAAAAAACTGATATTATCGCAAAGGTAGTAAAAAATGTAAATTATTTGTGAAAAAATTAGCAAAATTGACAAATTTACTTTACCTTTGATTTGGGATATTATAATATATTTGAAAAAATGAAGAGCTTCTTTTTAAAAATAGCATCGCTATTTTATGGTGCCGCAATCAAATTGCGACATCTGCTCTTCGATACAAATATACTTCATAGCGAGAAATTCGACATTCCCGTAATCTGCGTTGGTAACATTACCGTTGGCGGTACAGGCAAGACCCCTACGGTGGAGATGTTGGTGGAGCACTACCTGGAGGAGGAGAAGAATATTGTTGTCCTCTCGCGAGGTTATGGTCGCACAACCAAGGGGTATCGTGTTGTAAATGTTGACGACTCGTACCGCATGGTGGGTGACGAGCCTCTGCAGATGAAGCTGAAGTTCCCCGATGTTACGGTAGTTGTGTGCGAGAAACGCGCCTTTGCGATTCACCGTATCAAAGAGGAGTTCCCCGATACCGATATGATTATCATGGATGATGGTTTCCAGCATCGCTATGTAGAGCCGCTGATCAACATCGTTATCATAGATGCCAATCGCCCTGTTGAGCGCGACCATCTGCTCCCTTATGGACAGTTACGCGATACCAAGCACTCGCTCCTGCGTGCGCACTACTTCATCGTGACCAAGTGCCCGGAGGATATGAAGCCTATCGATATGCGCGTTATGCATAAGGTTTTGGTATCGAAGCCGTCGCAAGATATATTCTTCTCTCGTATGTCGCCAATGCAGCCTTGCCCGATTTTTGCAGGGGTTGAAGGTACAGTTCAGCACGGCGCCGAGGTTATTGCGATGTCGGGCATAGGCGATAACGATGCCTTCAACAAGGGGCTCAAACGCAGATATAATGTGGTAGAGATTTTCGATCTCGACGACCATCACTCATATAGAGTGAGTGATCTGCACAAGATGAGCAGACTGTTGGCTAAACATCCGAATGCCGTCATTATGACAACCGAGAAGGATGCCGTAAAGTTGGCTCATAGTTCGGCTGTTCCTGAGGAGCTACGCAAGAAGTTGTTCTACGAACGAATCTCGATGCGCTTTATTGGCAATAGCCGCATGGAACTCTTTGCAAAGATAGATAACGATATAAAGAATCGAGATAATGGAGCGCATATTAGAGGCTTGTAATGCCATTCGCACAGCAACAAATAACTTTCAACCAGAAGTAGGTATAGTTCTCGGCACAGGCTTGGGAGGCTTTGTCGACAGTATAAATGTGGAGTATCGCTTGGAGTACAAGGATATTCCGAATATGCCTGTATCGACCGTTGAGGGCCACAAGGGTTGCCTTATCTTCGGCGAAGTTGGAGGTAAAAAGGTTGTGGCAATGCAGGGACGCTTCCACTACTACGAAGGTTACACCATGAAGCAGGTAACCTTCCCTATCCGCGTATTGGCTCTGCTCGGCATCAAGAATCTCTTCGTGTCGAATGCAGCCGGAGGTATCAACACCTCGTTCTGCGTGGGCGATTTGATGATTATCACCGACCATATCAACCTCCTGCCAAATCCGCTTATCGGTCCTAATATGGCAGAGTTTGGTCCTCGTTTCCCAGATATGCACGACTGCTACAGCCACGCCATCCGCAACAAAGCGACTGCCATTGCCGAGCGTGAGGCTATAAAGTTGCAGTATGGTGTCTATGTCGGCACCACAGGTCCAACCTTCGAGACTCAGGCCGAGTATCGCTACTTCAAGGCTATCGGCGGTGATGCAGTAGGTATGTCAACCGTACCTGAGGTTATCGTGGCACGCCATATGGGTGTTCCTTGCTTCGGAGTGTCGGTAGTTACGAATTGTGGATTGAGCGACGAAAAGGGCGACCACGAGGATGTTCAGCTCCAGGGTCAGAAGGCCGGCGAGCGTATGGCGCGATTGTTTACAGAGTTGATTAAAGAGCTATAACAGAGAGAGAAATATGATTAACAAGGTTATTTTGGTAGGAAATGTAGGTCTTGACCCCGAGGTGCGAGCTTTGGAGTCGGGAGCGAAGGTTGCTCGCTTGCGTTTAGCAACAACCGAGCGTTATTTCGATAAGCAGACAAACGAGGCAAAAGAGCTCACCGAGTGGCACACCGTCACTTTGTGGCGCGGCTTGGCCGATGTTGTAGATAAGTATGTTCACAAGGGCAGCCAGCTCTATATTGAGGGTTCGTTGCGCACTCGCGAGTGGACAGACAAGGACAACCAGAAGCGTTACACCACCGAGATCATGGCAACAGATATGAAGTTGCTCGGTCGTCGTATGGAGGGTGCTCAGACACCTGCAACGCCGGGTGTAGTTCAGGACTACGCACAACCAATGGCTGCACCTCAGCCTGCACCACAGCCGGTATATCAGCAGCCTGCACCTCAGCCTGCAGCACCGGTTATCCCGCAGGATAGCGCAGACGACCTCCCATTCTAAGGATCTGGTTGAAGCATAAAAAAGATGGCGAGAAACTCAATTCTCGCCATCTTTTTGTATTAGTATTCGTACTACAAGAATCTATCGGCCTCTACCGAACGGACCATCTCAGGGGTCTTAGCCTCCTCGATAATCCAAGTAGGGATCTCGGTTGCAGTGTAGATTGCAACATCCGACGAATTCTCCAAGCTTGTAAGGCGTATCATCTTGCCATCCGACGAGAAATCCACCTTATACTCACTTGCCAACTCCTTGCCATCGCTATATGCGCCTGTGAGGACATTGTTGTTCAATGCGTAGTTACCCTCGTAGTGGAACCAGATAACAGAGTAGTTCTGCTGGTAGAGATTGAAGGTGCTATCGTCGTTGAAGGCGATATATACCTGCGGCTTAGCCGCGCTACTTCCGGCCCACGATGTCAAACACCACTCTCCTACGAGAGTTCCGTTTTCCTCCCATTTAATAGTCTCTTCGTTGCCACCATTAGGATGACAAGCGAGAGCGCATAACGCCACAACTGCTAAAAATATCTTTGTCAATTTCATACTCTCAACTTTTTTACAACCAACCTCCATTTTCAGCAAAGTTGTCACGAACAACAAGCACAAACTTCTTAGAGATAATCATACCGCCGACATTCTCGGTAGTTCCGGCCTCTTCGCCACCGGCAATCATCTTAACCTCGACAACAGCCGAACCTGTCTTCTCGCAATTTACGAGAAATACATTTGTTGTGCTCATGTAACGAGGTTTGCTCTTCATTCCAAGACGCTTCATATCGGCATCGCTGATTGTCATTTCGACGAATTTATACTCGGTCTTACCGTCGGCAAGATATGGTGTCATATCAATACGATACGACTCTCCGCGCGGTACAGGAATACAGGTTGTACCCTCGATATTCATCATAAAGAGGAATGCATCCACACGACCCGCACCCATCATCTTGCAGTATTTTCCACTCATATAGTTCTCGAGGAAGCTATCGTAATCGCTCACCGAGAGCAAGAGGTTTGCCTTAAACTCATCTCGGGTCAATACCTTGCCAATCTTCTTAGCATACGAAAGACCGAGCGCTGCTACACCTGCAACATGAGGACACGCCATCGAAGTTCCCTGATAGTATTCGTAGTTATCCTCATTCTCATACAAACCCTTTGTAAGAGTCGAGAGAATACCCGCAGATGCACCATACTGCTGATCACCACCCGGAGCTGCGATATTACAACCTGGACCATAGTTGGTGTAGTATGCAGGATAGCCGTTAACACCGAACGAAGTTACCGAGATATAGTCGCGGTAAGCTGCAGGGTAGCTCGACTGCTGTATAGCATCGTTACCAGCCGCAGCAACAATGAGATTGTGGCTGATGTTCGGATGGTTACTCTTGCTACGATAATACTCGATAGCTGCGTGCTGAACACTACGGCTTGCAACATATACACCGTCGTTCTCGCGGCCAGGACTTGGCATTGCACCCCACGAGCAGTTTGCAATTACAGCACCATTGTCAGCCGCATAGTGGAATGCTTTTGCGATAACCTCCGCCGTACCACCCATAGTGCTAAGACCCGAATAGATCTGCAGCGCCATAATGCGAACACCGCTGTTGCGGGTGCCATCACCACCAGCTACGCCACAGATGCCCTTGCCGTTGTTGTTTACAGCAGCAATTGTTCCTGCAACATGAGTTCCGTGACCTACATCACCATAGCGGTGATCTTTTGCACCGGTAGTGTTTGGGTAGTATTTATTCCAAGACAACGCTCCATTATCTACGAAGTTGTAGCCGTGGACATCGTCTACATATCCGTTATTATCATCGTCGATACCGTTATCAGGTATCTCACCGTTGTTGATCCACATATTTGCATTGAGGTCCTCGTGTGTGTAGTCGACACCCTGGTCGATTACGGCAACAACAACCGATGGATCTCCGGTAGTGTACTTCCATGCCTCGCTGACATTGATGTCGTAACCTGCTACGGCATACTTATTTACCGATTTATCGCCTGTGTTAATCATATCCCACTGACGATATAACAACGCATCGTTGAATACTGGGGTCGCAAGACGGGTTGCCGGTGCAACCTCGATGCGCTCGAAGTTTGGCTCGGGAGTCGGGAGCTCGTGGCGAGTATTGAACTCTACCACCTCGATCTCATCGACAGCAGCGAGCAATTTTGCGGCCTCGTCGAGCGACTGCTTCTCGTCGAAATAGACTGTGTACCAGCGGTGCAAGCCTGCACGACGAGCCTCTGCCTCCGAGTTCATATTTACTGGGAATACTCGCTCGATAGAGGTTGCGTTGATGCCGAGAAGGACATCGTTCAACTTCTCGATATTCGAGCGTGTAACACCGCCACTACGCGATGCACCCTCGAACGCGAGAGTAGCCTCCTCGCTGAACTTCACGAGCAACGAGCCGTCGGTCGCATTGTGCGAGGTGTTGATAATCTTTGTTGCAGAGGCGCTCTGCAACCCTCCAACAGAGATATCTTCCAAATCTTTTGTACACTGAACAAGTGCCAAAGCGGCAATTGTCAATGCGCAAGATAGTTTGATAAATCGAAACATTGTTTACTTTTTTATTTATTTTATTGAAACTGTTTTGAATACTTTGATAAAACTATTTTATAGTCTATTTTGTCGCTATTTTTTATCGTAATCCGAGGCGCATAGTTGTTACTATGTAACGAGGATTATGATAAAAAAGAGCTGTAAAGAGGCATAAAAGATGAAATCAAAGTATTCAAATCAATTTCATCACAGACACCGCAGAGCGGCCATGTCGAAACATAGCCGCTCTGAAGTGTTATGTTGTTGAACTATCGTACAACAGCAGCGTTTGCCTTAATAGCGAAACCGCGTACCTTTGCAGGGGTGTAGTTCTCAACGACAGACGGCTTAACGCTCTTGAAGCTTCTCGAAGAAGTCTTAACAATCTCGCTAACCTTAATTCCACTGTTAAACTCATCTTTTGGTGCAGTGAAGTTACGTACACCCTTAGCGTTACGGAATGGAACAACA
>JAFZDR010000057.1 GCA_017561105.1 Alistipes sp.
AAAAGCGGCTTGGAGGTGGCTCAGGGTGAGTATATCCTCTTTGCCGATTCGGATGATTGGCTCGAGTTAGACGCCGTGGAGCGCGTTGTGACTGAGGCGGAGCGTACCGATGCCGATATGGTCTACTTCGACCTTGTAAAGGAGTACGGCCACAAGCAGAGTGTAAAGCACGAACGCAGCTATACTGCCGAGACAAAGGTGCGATGGATTGAAAATATGTTCAACTATCGCTCGTTCGGTTATACCGTAACCAAGTGCTTCCGTCGCAAGCTCTACACCGAAAATAATATCTACATTCCGAAGTTGGGTATGCACGAGGATATATGCCTTATGGCTCAGATTATATTCTATGCTCGCTCGATTGCACAGCTTCCGTTGCCGTTGTACCACTATCGCAAGGATAACCCTGCAGCTATGTGCTCGCAGCCACGCAGCAAGCGCCATATCGCCTCTTCGCGCAACATGTTGGGCCTGTATGCCAACTATATGGAGCATTTGAAGGGCTCTCCAATCGAGAGCTCGGCCGACGGTATCGTGCTGCGTGCGGGTTGGCACTCTATGATTCACGATTGCAACCTCTTTGCCGAGTTTGAGTGGTTGGGTGAGGCCATAAAAAGAGCAAAGGTGAGCACCAACTACCGCACACCTCTGCTATTTCAGATTTTTGTAAAGATTTATAACGCCTTTCGTCGTTAGAGGATAAATCGCTCGATATACCATCGTATCATACGCGCTTTCAATGGAAGGCGCGTTTTCTTTGGTATAAGGTTCAACTTGTGGCACCACTCGCGAGCCTCGTCGCGCTGCTCTTCGGTTTGGGCCTTGCTCAACATATGGCGCAACTTGCGCAGGAACGAGTCGGCCGATGCCGATGCTACCACAGGTATCTCCTCCGCACTAAACAATCCCGAGTGGTTGATAAACTCCAATCGGCAGAGGTTTGCATAGGCGAAGTCGCGGAAGTGCTTCCAGCCAAACGAGCGACTGATGCTACCTTGGCGGCAGTAGTAGCGATAGTACGACTTGTTGATGATTGCACCTTTACCACAAGCTGCCGTAAAGCGGAATGTCGAGGCGCGATCCTCGTAGTAGATATTCTCGGGGAATGAGAGCGTGTCGAATAGGCTGCGCTTGAAGAGGTGTGTGCAGACATACGACGGGCTCTTATCGGTAAGATTAAGCTCGGTCATCTCCTTAGCTGAGAGGATGCGGATAGTGCCATCCTCGGGGTAGAGGTATTTGTCGGCACGATCGTCGAATACCTTGTGCAGAGCGAAACAGACCAAGCCCAAATCGTGCTCTACGGCTATGCTGTAGGTGTCGTTGAAGAGATCCGGCAGAACGGTGTCGTCGCTATCCACAAAGCCTATATAGTCGCCTGTAGCCACCTTCACACCCTCGTTACGAGCGGTCGAAAGGTCGGCCTTGTCGATGCTCAGCACCTTTATGCGGCTATCGCTTTCGGCCAATTTGTGACAGAGAGCCAGCGAATTATCGGTCGAGCAGTTTTCGACCAATACAATCTCTATATCGCTGAGCGACTGCGCAGTAAGCGAGTCGATACAGACTTGCAGATACTTTTCGGTGTTGTGTACCGGAACGATGATAGATACCTTTGGCATACGCGCACTCGAGTTAGAAGTTTATCTGTGCCGAGTCGGTCATCTTGCCATATTCAGCCTTGACCTTTATCTCGCCACCCTTATCGCCCGAGCGAAGCACAAACGATGCAATACCTGCGCGGAATGGCGATACGGCATCACCTTCGATTATGGCATCACCCTCGAGCGAGAGTTTTACCTCGCCACCTGTGTAGTTGAGAGTAGTCGAGTTCTCGTCCTGCAGGCGTACATAGACAAATATCTGGTCGTTCTTGCCGAGTTTAATACCCAATTCGCTCAACTCGAGAGCAATTTTGCGCTCACTCTTCGGAGCAAGAACGGTGTGGCGTGCCACCTCCTTGCCGTTGCGGTAACCTACAGCTGTCATGTTGTTGCAGTCGGGTAGTGCAACCTTCTGGAATGTGCGCATCGGTGTAGCAGCTGTGTCGAAGTGCAACTCGGCAACCTCCTTGCCGTTTGAGATAAGCTTCACAACCTCGCAGTTTGAGATTATCGCCTTCTCAACAGGAGAGTTCTGATCGAGGTTTGATGCAATATATACCATTGGCTCGCCCTCCTTGCGCAACGAACGATAGTAGTAGTATGCGTACTTTGGCAAGCGGTCGTGGCTCATAACGCCTGATGCCTCAATCTCGGTAGAGTAGCCGCGATTGTAGTCGAACATCACCCAGAAACCATCTCCCATAGCCTTTACCGAGGTGAGGTTGTCGATATGGGCATGATTGAGATTCTCCACCATCTGTACCATTCTCTTCTCGCCATCTTCGCGGAGTTGTCGCGAGGTGAGCTCAGGCTTTTGTCGCCAGTTGCGGATATACTGTGTAAGACCTCCGTCGTTAGCGTAGTATTCCCAATCGCCATACTCCGATACGATAAGCGGTACATCGTGCGATGTAATCTTGTTGAAGATGCGGAATTGACGCGACTCCACATAGATGTCGTAACCGCGCTGCCAACCTGCCGAGTAGCAGTATGGTGCATGGTACTCCTCGTGTACTATAGCGTGCATCTTGGCGATAAAATCGGCCGGCTGCTTCGACTCGTTGAGCGATGCCTCCCACGCCAAAACTGATGGGTGGTTGCGGTCGCGACGAATCATCTCGCGGGTCTGCTGGTAGCAGAATTCGCGGAATCGAGGCTCCTTTTTGTTGAAGTATTGCCAACCGTAGATGCAGTTCAGAACGAATAGTCCGATCGAGTCGCACGCCTTCAAAAAGGCTGTCGATTGCGGATAGTGCGAGAGGCGCACAAAGTCAAATCCCGCCTCCTTGATGCGTACAGCATCGCGCACCTGTGCATTGTCGCTGACTGCATAGCCGATATATGGGTGGCACTGGTGGCGATTTACACCACGAAGGAAGCACTTTTTGCCGTTTACATACAACTCTCTGTCGCGTACCTCTATGCTGCGGATTCCAATCTTGCGGCTCTCCGAGTCCACCTCTTTGCCACCTACCTCGATAGTTGTTTTCAAGGTGTAGAGTGCTGGTGTTTGTGGCGACCAAAGACGCGGATTTACAACCACCATATTCGCCTTTACGGTTTTGCGACCTTTGCCGTCGAGAACCTCTTCGTTACGGCTCTGGGCAACAACCTTTTCGCCATCGAGCAGGCGATTTACAACGGCTATTTTGCGACTGCGCTTGCCGTCATTCTCTACCGATACGGCAACATTTACATCGGCCGATTGCTCGCTAACCTTGTCGTATGTTACAAACACACCGCCTTCGCCTACAGTAGTATCGATCATTGGGTTTGTAATGGCCACCTCACCTTTGCGGATAAGCGACACATTGCGATACAGACCGCCATAGAAGAAGAAATCCAACTTCTTGATAGGGCGAGGACCTGTAATAGGGTTGTCGTTATTGTCGAGTCGAACAGCCACCGAGTTTTTACCCTTGCGGAGGTGTGGTGTCAAATCTACCGCCACCGGGAGGTAACCTCCAAGGTGGTGTGTGCAGTGTACACCATTAACCCACACATCGGCAACATTCATTGCTCCCTCGATGTTGAGCCACAACTGCTCTCCGCGCAACTTCTCCACCTCGATATTGTGGCGGTACCAGCAGATACCCTGCCACTGCTCTATCGGGTAGTATTTCTCGTAGCGTGGTGTGTGCGGCAAACGCACCTTCTGCCACTCCGAGCAGTCGAGCTGCTTGGCCGAATAGTCGGCATCGGCACTCTCGGCCATGCGGAACAACCAATTGTGATTTATACGCAGCTCCTCGGCATGCGCCACAAGGGAGAACAACAGAAGTAACGATGTTAAAATACGCTTCATATTTTAGAGTGTTAGGTTTTCGGTTTTTGCGTTGGAATAGTTGATAAGATCGAGTGGCGAAAGGCGCAGCTGCAGACCGCGCTGTCCGGCACTTATGTAGATGTAGTCGAACTCAAGGCACGACTCGTCTATAAATGTCGGGAACGGTTTCTTCATACCTATAGGGGTGCAACCTCCGCGAATATAACCCGTTGTCGGTTGCAGCTCC
>JAFZDR010000058.1 GCA_017561105.1 Alistipes sp.
ACTCCTCGAAGTGCATTGTACCGAGCTTTGTCTCGTAGAATGTTGTCTGATCATGGTCGTGATTACCGATTACATGGAACATCGGTACATTGCTATCCGCTACGACATTAACATAATCGTCCAACTTTGTCATGTCGTTAAATACGAGGTCGCCAAGGTTTATTGCAAAGAACTCATCCTCGCTTGAAGCCTTAGATTCCTTGAGTGCTACAATATCCGGATATATCACATTCTTGAGCTTATAGCCCGCGCTATCTACCTTAATACCCTTCATCTGCGGGTCGCCAATCATCACTACGCTATACTTGCCAACCTCTCTCTCACGCTTTTCGAGGACAAAGTCCGCCTTAACGGCCTTTGCGTGGCGAGGAATGCGTCGGAAGTTCTGTGGTACACTCTTGCGGAACGATAGTTTATAGTCGGCAGGTGTAGATATAGTAACGAAACGAGCCGATGCAAGGTTTGACTTCATCTTATAGCGACCCTCCGCATCGGTCTGCACGCACAATGTACCATCCGAGATTACTGCACCTGCAACCGCCTCGCCCGAGGTTGTTGTAACACGACCGTAGAGGTTATATCCACCCTCGGCCACATCAACACTCTCGGCCATATTATTATCAAAGTAGTCGCCTGTGATGGTTGTGTAGGCCATATATCCCACCTCATCACCGCTGCGACAGCCCTTCGCATTGACAACGCCATTGTTAGCGCAATCCACAACCTCGATTCCGCAATTTGCACTGCCTCGGCTACGGCCAAAAAGTCCACCGACGCAGATGCTCTTATCCGATACATTGCTCGAGATCTCGCCGAAATTGTTGCAGCGACGCACACGCGAGCCATAGACGAGTTTGCTCTTGCTGAAGAGGTAACCGACAATACCACCCACACATGTAGCCTTGCCAGCAGTAGTGTTATTGAAGCTGATTGCACCGTAGTTATTGCAATTGCAGAAGTGTACACCCTCACCCGAAGCACCTAAAATTCCGGCAGCATACGACGATACGCTACATGCTGAAGATATATTACCATAGTTCGAGCAGCCGATAATATTGCGAGCACCCGATATGGTTGAGCAGATACCCGCCACATATGTAGGATGTGTGCCCGATGCCGACACTGCGCCAAAGTTGTCGCAGCACTGCACATGGTTGGCGCTCTGTGCCACAACACCCGCAACATGGCCATAATTCTTGGCTGCCGGATTTCCGCTTGCACTCTCCACCTTAACATCGCCTCGGTTTACACAGTAGCGCACTCCGGCACGACCCGAGTAGCCCACAACACCTGCAGCATATATGCGAGGTGTATCGCCACTGAAGGTAATTGCACCCGTATTCTCACAGCGGTAGATTACGATATTGCGATGTCCCTTTGGAATAGTAGATGCTGCAACACCTCCGACCGAGATGCTGACTTTCGCATTGGCCGACGCTATATAGCTCTCGGCCGATATCGCTCCCGTATTGCGGCAATCGTGAATTGAGTGCCCGTTCTGAGCAACCAATCCGCCGACATAGATATGCTTCTCGGTATAAGCACCTTTGTACGAGATGCTTCCGCCATTCTCACAACGATAGATTGTACCCTTATTAACATTGACTACAAATCCTGCAACAACTTCATCCTTTGCTGCTACATTCATTGCGCAAGAGCTGTCGATACGAAGATTGCACACTACGCCACCCGTATTCAAGGTGTCGATAAATCCGCACTTGGTTTTCCAATTCTTCAATGTGTAGCCATTACCGTCGAAGGTTCCGGCAAACGAGCGAATCGGAGTCCACTTCTTCATCTTCTTCATATCGATATCGCTCTCAAGGCAGACTACGCCCTTCTCGTTCTGCCACGCCGAGATATCATCGCCCTTATTTATCGCCTTAACAAAGGCTGCCAACTCCTTGACATTGCCGATACCACCTGCAAATACGGTCGCAACCGAGAGCAGGAGCATCAAAAACATAGATAAACGCTTCATTATAGTATAGTTTTAAGTTTTATTTCGAGTTTACCACTCCACTTTTTGGATGTAGGTACGGCCAAAGTTATCGGTTACACGCACCTCGCCCGAACGAACGCCCTCGCTCGGTTTGACACGGAACATATATCTCGACTTATTCGGTTTGGTATAGTCGTGTACCTTACCTTTGCTGCTTGTCCAAGTGACCGAAGGGTCTGCCTTTGCCACCAAATGGGCAACAGATTTATTTATCTCAATAGCATCGAGGTCCTCCTCTTTGTGTTGTTCGAGGGTTGCCACCTTGGCACCATTCTCCCACCACTCCGGCTTCGACCAGAAGTTGGAGGTGTAGTTCCATATACAAGCCTTGACATAGCCATCACCTGTACGGGTTGGCGAATAGGCTCGAATCTGATAGTCGCGATCGTGACCTATTGACTTGTAATACCACTCGACATTATCGCCTTTCACCTCAACAGCCATATATCCGTTAGGTGTTCCATCGACACCGAGTTCGCGATTTGCACGCAAGTTACCACTGCAACGCGCCACAGCTACACCTATAACATTTCCGAGGTTATTCTGCTCCTCTCCCTCATAATCTGCTCCGAAGTTGTTGTGGTAGTGTCCCGACCACGAATATACCCTCTTAAATGGAGCAAGTGCCGCAGAGTAGCGTTTGTAATTCAGGCTCTTCTTGATATGACGATGTAAGTGTGCGTGTGCACAAATCACGATAGAGTGATCCTTTGGCACAAAACTCAAATCCTGCTCTAACCACTTCACCGCATCATCGTCAAGACCGTAGCCATAGTGCTTCTTGCGATTTGGGCGAGCATAGTTTATATCATTCACCAAGATATAGTGAATCTTTCCTATGTTAAACGAGTAGTTCGTAGGTGAGATATACTCCTCGAAGAATTGTGTTCCGAGTTTTGTTTCAAGGATTGTTGTTTGATCAAAATCGTGGTTACCTATCACATGAAACATATCAAGCCCACTTCCTGCAACAATATCCAGATAGTCGTCGTAAGCCTCCATCCAGTTGTAGCACAAATCTCCGAGATTGATAGTAAATATCTGCTTGCCCTCGCTCTTTGCCAACTCAACAACATCCGGAATGATTACATCGCGGAACTTCTCGCTTGATGTATCGTGGTTAAAACCTCGCATCTGTGGGTCGCCAATCATCGCTACAATATAGTCATCCATCGGCTGGTCGCGCTTTGTGAGGGTAAAGTTTGCTACTGCACCATGCGAATGACGAGGGATACGGCGGAAAATTTGAGGTATGCTCTTATAGAATGGCACCTTGTATCCGTCAGGCACCGAGATAAAGACAAAGTTGGTCTTTGCCATATTGCTCTTCAAGGCGTATCGACCTTCGGCATCTGTCTGTACACAGGTGTAACCATCAGAGACGACAACTCCCTTCAATGGCTCACCGACTGTTGATGTTACACGACCATAAATTGTAGCACCATTCGCCATCGGCTCAGCCTTTTCGGCGTAGTTATTATGGTAATACCCACCGGTAACTTTTGTATAAGTGGAGTATGGCAAAATATCATCCTTGCGACCGCCGTCAGCGATAAGTTCACCTCGATTAGAACAATCGACAAATGTGATAGGGGCGATTTCGGTACCCAACGATCGACCGGCAACACCTCCTGTATGTATCGAGTTTTTGCTATCCTCATAGGTATTGCCACCATTACCGCTCATCACTTTACCGTAGTTGTTACAACAACGAAGGAAAGCTCCCTGATTGAGTTTCTTCTCCGAACCTACCGATCCTGCAACGCCACCAATAAATGAAGCCTTAGGACTCTGGCCGGCAAAGATAACCTCTCCGTAGTTATTGCCATTGTAGATATGTGTTTCGTTCGACATTGTACCAACAACACCTCCCACGAGCGACATTCCGTTGGTCGCCGAAACAACCTTACCAAAATTGTTACAGCCGGTAATATTGAGTTTGCCGTGAGGCTCTCCTACAATACCCGCCATACGCACCTGATAGAGACCCTTTGAATCGACCTGACCAAAATTATCACAACAGACGATATGGGCATTGGTGTGTCCTGCTACTCCGCCCATATATACACGACCGCCAACCTTATCATCGCCCTTCTCAGCCATAACAGCCACTGTTCCGTGGTTCACGCAATGTTTAATCGTAGCCTTCACCGACTGACCGGCGATACCGCCTACAAAGCTCTGTGGCATATCGCTTGTAACAGTGATATTTCCACGATTCTCACAACGGATATACGAAGCACACGAGAGATTCTTGTGGCTACCTCCGGCAAGACCTCCGATATATAGTCCTGCCTTCTTGGATGTTGTCGCAATAACAGCCTCCGACCTGATATCGCCGCCATTCTTGCAATCGATCAACACATAACGATTACGACCACACAAACCTCCGATAGAGATGTATCCATTGGTTACACCGGCACTATGTTGGATCAATCCGTAATTTTCGCAATTACGCAATGTTCCACTGTTGATATTTACAATAAATCCTCGCACACATGGCTCACTGCCACTTGTAACCTTCATCGAGCACGAAGCGTCAATTCGAAGATTGCGAATCTCTCCGCCCTCCTTCAACTCGTGGATAAGAGCATCCTTTGCCTTCCAATTCTTCAAGGCATATCCCTTTCCGTCGAACACACCATTGAACGCCATGATTAAAGGCAACTTTTTTGCCTTCTTCATGTCAATATCACATTCAAGGCAAACTACGCCCTTGTCATCCTGCCATGCCGAGATATCCTCGCCCTGATTGATAGCCTTTGCAAAAGCTGCCAACTCCTTGACATTACCGATACCACCTGCAAATACGGTCGCAACCGAGAGCAGGAGTATCAAAAACATAGATAAACGCTTCATTATAGTATAGTTTTAAGTTTTATTTCAAGTTTACCACTCCACTTTTTGGATGTAGGTACGGCCGAAATTATCGGTTACACGCACCTCGCCCGAACGAGCACCCTCGCTCGGTTTGATGTGGAATGTACCGTGCGCCTCGTGTGGAATGGCTTTGTCATCACCCTTACGACCGAGGAAAGGGCCTTGCTTTGCATAATCCTCCAAGTAGGCGATATCCTTCTCGGGCAGAGGAGTCATCTCACCCACCATTCGGCCATTCTCCCACCACTCAGGCATTGTCCAATAGTTAGGTGACCAATTCCAGATATTCACCTTCACGAGTTCGCCACCCGTACGAGTCGGAGCGTAGACATTCATCTGATGTGATCGATCGTAGCCTACGGTCTTGTAGTACCACTCGAACTTATCTCCATCGACATCCACAACCATATAGCCCTGTGGAGTGCCGTCGTTGAACATCTCGCGACTAACATGCAAACCACCACAGCAACGCGCTACGCAGATGCTTGTGATATTGTTGAAGCGAGGCTCCACGCCCGTCATACTATAGTCATAGCCGAAGTTGTAGTGATAGTGGCCCGACCAGGCATAGACCTTGGCGTATGGCGCAAAGAGCTTTGAGTAGGCCGCAAAATTGACCTTATCTCCGCTATTCAAATCGGGCTCATAAGGGAGCTTCATGTGAACAGGAAGAGGTCGACGATAGAGCTGCGCGTGCGAGCATACCACGATGGTATGATCCTTCGGCACAAACTGCAAATCCTGCTCCAACCACTTCACAAAGAAGTCGTCGAGACCGATATCGTAAGTACGCTTTGTGCTCATTCTGTTCCACGAAATATTGTCGAGGATGATGTAGTGCACCTTGCCGATGTTGAACGAGTAGTTCACTGGCTGGAAGAACTCCTCGAAGTGGATCGTTCCAAGACGAGTATCGAGGATTGTGGTTTGATCGTGGTCGTGATTGCCAATTACATGGAACATCTGGAAGCCACTCTGCGATGCACAATCGATGAAATCGTCGAACTTGGTCATATCGTTGAAGACGAGGTCACCAAGGTTGATGGCGAAGAAGTCATCGTCGGTAGCTGCCTTCTCTCTTTTGAGCGAAACGATATCTGGATAGACAAAATTCTTCAAACGATAGACTGCGCTGTCGACACCCACACCGCGAATCTGAGGGTCACCCATCATCACGATAGTATACTTTTCGAGCGGCTGTTCGCGCTTCTCGAGCACAAAGTTCGCCTCCACAGCCTTTGCGTGGCGAGGTATGCGTCGGAAGTTCTGCGGCACACTCTTGCGAAACGACAATTTATACTCGGATGGTGTCGATATTGTAACGAAACGAGCCGATGCAAGATCTGACTTCATCTTGTAGCGACCCTCCTTATCGGTCTGCACACACACCGCTCCATCCGACACCACCGCACCCACAACGGGCTCGCCCGAAGTAGAAGTTACGCATCCGTAGATGTTATACTCTCCTTCGCGCGGCTCCACCGCCTTAGCGAAGTTGTTATGGAAGTGGCTACCCTCCATCTTTACATTTGTTGCGCGAGATGAAATCTCACCCGCAGGGGAGCCATTCGAGATAATCTCTCCGCTGTTGCCACAATCTACAACCTTTATAGGAGCCGTCTCTGTACCCTTCAAAAGACCGACAACGCCACCCATGCGCACTCTTTTATTCTCCACCGCGCTCTCGACATTGCCGTAATTGGTGCAGTTGCGCATATACGAGCCGTGAGTAATATCCTTCTTGCTGACAAGGCAGCCTGCGACACCGCCAAAGTAGATAAGGTCCTTCGCCTCGCTACCCACAAAGCGAACAACGCCGTAGTTGTAGCAGTTTGTGAGGTGAGCACCCGCTTTCGAGACTCCAAGCACACCCGCAAAATATGATGTATCGTTGCAGCTGACCTCAACATTGCCGTAATTGACACATCCGATAATATTTTTGGCAACTGCGACACCGCCACAAACACCTCCTGCCGAGGTCGAATGTGTGCCAGCAGCTGTTACTTTACCAAAGTTGTCGCTACTCTGTACATGTTGGTCGGTATTTGCGACAACACCGCCGACATAGGTAAAACCTCTGACACCCTCCGCACTCTTGCTCTCGACATCTACATTGCCACGATTGACACAAAGACGAAGACCTGCACGATAGGAGCGACCTATAACGCCACCTACATAGACACGCAAGATATCACCCTTATAGCTTATTGTACCGCTATTTTCGCAGTTGAAGAGGGTGTAATATCCTCGCGACTTTGGCACTGTGCGACCTACGACACCACCGACATATATAGACTGTTTGTTATCCACCGAGGAGAGAAAGCACTCCACAGTAATCTTTCCGCTATTGCGCGAATTGCTCACGACATAGCCATTCTGACCAACCAGACCACCAATCGAGATATTCTTATCTGTAGGCACACCCTTGTAGAGGATTGGAGCGCAGTTCTCGCAGTTGTCCACTCTACCTTTGCTAATGCGGGCAATAAATCCTGCGACAACTTCACCCTCGGCAGCAACCGTCATCGAGCACGAAGCATCGATTCGCAGGTTACGCACCACTGCGCTATCGGCAATGACATCGAAGAGTCCATGCTGAGTTCTCCAATTCTTCAACGCGAAGCCCTGACCGTCGAAGGTTCCGGCAAACGAGCGAATCGGAGTCCACTTCTTCATCTTCTTCATATCGATATCGCTATCAAGGCAGACTACGCCCTTCTCGTTCTGCCACGCCGAGATATCCCCGCCCTCATTCAGCGCCTTGACAAAAGCCGCTAACTCCTTGGCACTGCCAATACCTCCTGCATATACAGCCACAGCTGATAGCAGGAGGATCAAAAAAGCAGCTACTCGCTTCATCATTTATTCAGTTTTAGAATGGAAGATCATCCACCACCGGTGCGCTCTGCGGAGCCATTGCCGGCTCCTCAGTCGGCATTGGCGCTGCCATCGGAACTGCAGGAGCAACAGGGATTGGCTCGCTGTAAGGTGCCTGCGCAACCTGAGCAGCCTCCTTCGGCTCTACGCGGCGACCGATAACATCGGTATACCAGCGACCATTAAACTCGCGCGACTCGACATCGAAAGTCACCTTGTAGGCTGCACCTGTAACAAGGCGGGCAACCTCATCGCGCTTATTGAAGAACTTTACGCTCACCTTACGCGGATATGGCGAATTGTTCTGCATCTCGAATACTACATTCTGGCTGTGCCACTCGCCACGAGCCGAAGTTCCGGTCTGTGCCGGCAAAACGGAGAATACAACTCCTTCAAATACAAATTCCATAATCTTTCTTATTTTTTATTTTACGATTTTACATCTGTGTAGAGAGCAAATAGGCGTTATATGCCACAAAGCAGAGGAGTAAAAGTGCACCTGCCCAACGATTGAGTTTACCCTTAAAACCAAGAATAAGCGGTGCTGCAGCTGCAAAAATCATCACCGCATAGTCGATAGCGGTAATTCCCGATCCGGTCAGCGGAGTAATCTGCGATGCTACTCCAAGAATCAACGAGAGGTTGAAGATGTTCGAGCCGATAACATTTCCCAATGCCAGCTGCGTATTCTTCTTCGCTGCAGCCACAAGCGAAGCCGCCAACTCGGGCAACGATGTACCACATGCAACAAGCGTGATGGCAATAAATGCCTCGTTTACGCCCCACGCCTTAGCGATAGCAATGGCATTATCGAGGAAGAAACGGCTTGCAATGATAAGCACCGAGAGTCCCAAAACAACCTTGCCTATGCCGAACACAAGCTGTTTGTTGGTTATAACCTCATCGGATACGACCTCCTGCTTTTTGTTACTCTTCAGCGAGTTGTACATAAAGTAGGCGAAAAGAGCCAACAAGATCAGACCGTCGATACGACTAATTCCCACCGTACCTCCTGTAAAGAAGTTGAAAGCCAACAAGAGTGTAAGCACCGACACTCCGATGCAGAACGGCAAATCGAATCGCTTATTCTCGCGCGAAACAGCCACCGGCATAATCATCGCGGTCAGACCGAGAATACCGAGCACATTGAAGATATTCGAACCGATAACATTGCCGAGTGCAATGTCGGAGTTGCCCTCGAAAGCTCCTATCGAGCTAACCACAAGCTCCGGAAACGATGTTCCGACACCCACGATAACGGCACCTATCACAAAGTCCGAGATTTTAAAACGCTTAGCAATGGTTACAGCACCCGCAACCAACCAATCGGCACTAAAAACGATCGCACCAAGACAGAGCAAAAGATAGATATATTCCATACTTATATAAACATCATTCTAACCTACAAAGATACAAAAAAAACAGAAAACGGAAAAGTTTTTTCAGTGATTAGTGAGTAGTTTTAGAGAAATTAGGAAGGTCCGCACAATACGAGGTAGTAATCCCCCTAAAATTGCTTATGAATAAGGAAAGTTTGCGCCAAACAAGGGAGCAAGTCCGCAGCATAGTAGACCTATGCGAGGAACTTGATTTCAGAGATACAGTGCAAGAAACCCAAAAATTGCTTATGGATGAGGAAATTTTGTGCTAAACAAGGAACCTACCCTACCAAAAAATCGTTAATGGTTAGACTATTTTTGTGCGAAACGAGGTAGCGAAAGCGCAGCATAGTAGACCTATGTGAGGAACTCGCTCTCCGAAGAGCGGTGCAAAATTTACCATTCAGAACAATTTTTACAGAATTTTTGTATATTTGCATTATGATACAGTTCAAACGACAATTTCCGATAAAGACAAAATTGGCACTGTGCGTTGTTTCGGCGGTGTTACTATCTATACCTTGGGAGGGTGCAAGTTGCATCACTTTGTTTGTGGGATTATTACCATGGTGGGCATAAAAAGGGACAAACCAATGTGCCGGTGTTCGGAAGAAAGGTAATTGTCCGTGGG
>JAFZDR010000059.1 GCA_017561105.1 Alistipes sp.
TGAAAATTCTGGATAAGATTAAACGTAATGATTAACTTTGTGGGGTTAGTTGACTAGTTAGTTAGGTAGTTAGTTCGGTAGTTAGTTAGTTGGTTGGTTTCCAACAGGTTAATGATTTATAAATGAAGATGACCAGATACATGTTTGACGGTTCTGATTTGCTGTCGATTTTACCGACGGCATCTCCTGAAAGTTCTTCTATGATTTTCAAGAAACAAAAAGAACTGACAATTATGAAGAGATTTTTCACCTCAGTCATGGCTGCCGCTGCAGTGCTCAATCTTTGCTCTTGCAGCAATGAGTCAATCGATAAACGAAACTCAGACGAAGCCATTGTTTTTGACAATGTTCAGACAAGAGCTGTTGTAAGCAGTGCTGATGAGCTTCTCAGCATGGGTGTATTTGCACAGATGAACCTTGGCGATGATGATAAGGGAGAGGCTGGAAGCAATAGCTATACTATGCTTTTGAATAATGAGCATGTATCAAGAACAGATTCAGATGATGCAACTCCTTGGACATATGAGCACACCCGCTACTGGGTAGCAGACAGGGTATTCCATTTCTTTGCGGTGTGGCCTTATTCGGGAGATAACTCTTCTGTCACCAATGTATCGTTGGTTGCCGGAGATGGCGCGTATGGCTATAGTGTGACATTTGAGACTCCGGAGGCGGCAGATCAGGAGCTCCTGACAGCAAAAGCTACATATAGGACTAAGACCGGACAACCATTCCCGGAGGCGGTTGACTTCGATTTTCAGCACGAACTCACTAATGTCAATTTGAAGATTTGGAGTAATGGTGCAGATGACAGCAAAGAGGACAAAATCAGGGTAAAGAGTGTTACCATCAGCAATGTGACCAAGAAGGGAACACTTAACACTACCCTATCCGGTTCAAGCTGGAATTATTCTTCAGACAAGATGTCCGTCACAAAGGAGTACGACGGTGATGGAACAACTGTTTCCCAGGCGCAGATTATCGATGGCAAGCTCGTGCCAAATGCAATCAGCGAGAACAATCCGCACAACGATAGACCTGGTATCCCATTCGAAAACGGACTTCTTCTCATTCCTCATAAGATAACCAATAACTCCTCTGTTATTGTGACGGTGATATATGATCTTCAGCGTCCGATTGATGCTGCAGATGACTTGTGGGAGGAGAAGACACTTCAGGTAATGCTTCCAGAGGGTACATGGCCTGCAGGTAAAAAGCTGACATACAATCTGGTGATCTCGGGTGAGAGAACTATCACCGAATTCCAGATCAACGCTGTTGTGGAGGATTGGAACACGCAGACTGAAGAGATCGACTTCTCCGAGCAGGTAGAGGTAACCGAAAAGATGCAGTGGGTAGAGGGAACCTACGAGAGTTTGAATATAGCGAAGGGAGAGGTTGTGCTCTATACCGATGTTGACAAGGTCGCAATATGCAGATTCAAGATCGGCACACCTCGCGGAGCGACTTGGACAGCTTCATTGATTCCTCTTACTCCATCAGCAATGGATGCATTCAGCATTGTTGAGGGTTCAAAATACGGAGTAGTCGGTTCTGATGAATGGCAACAGGTCAAAATTAAGATCAATAATCCCGATCCGATCTCGGCAAGAAATGCGTGTCGATTGCGAATTACAGTTCAAACAGTTGACGGCCGTACAATCGTTGTGAAGACCCTCATGCCTCAAGAGGCCGTTAATAACAAAATAGAAGAGTTTACAATTATCCAAAACCTTATTAACGGATAGTGATGATGAATAGATTAGTATATAGTGCATTAGCAATTTTTTGCTTTGCTATAGTTTCCTGTACAGATGTAGCCCCTATTTCGGATTACGACCAGGACCACATCGTGCTTAATGTATTCAACAGCCCGATGACAAAGGCTGAGGGTAGCTCGAGTACAGACTATGAAAGACAGTTGAACCGTTTGGATTGCTTCTTTTATGTAAAGGATCAGACAGACCAGCCGTGTGTGTACTATCACAAGGCTGATGTCAATGAATTGGGCTCCGCTACAATCTCGTTCATTGTCAACGACTTGGTATTGAAGGATATTTTCCCTTCGGGTTCGCTGTGCGATGTCTTAGTAATAGCAAACCTTCCCGGAAATCATACATTCGAAGCAAATAGTCCGGAAACAACCATGCCGCGATTGGGTGAGTTTGTTCTTGATATGACCGGCGAATATGATGGCGTAGGTAAGCCGTTTGTTATGACCGGATTCAGCCGAGTGCAGAAGGGAAATAACAGCAATGCCTCTGCAAATATCTCTCTCGTGAGAGTTGCATCAAAGGTTACTGTAACCGTGAAGGTGCCTAAGGAGATCGAGATCAAGGTCGGAGAAGAGAATGTAACAATGGTGCCCGTACTTGTGGATAGCGAAGGTAATGAGCCTTTGAAGACATCGTTCCGCTATGGAACAAACAAGAGCTACTTAAGCGGAGCGTACCCTGACAGTTCGAGCAATTACATACATACAGACAAGATTCCGTACACGCTGTCGGAGGAAAGGACAACAGAGTCGCATTATGTGTTTACCTGTGATATGCCGTTCTACACCTATGCTCGATCTTGGGAGAAGGGAGCTGACAATGCCGCTTATGTGACATTTGAAATGCCTTGGGCCGTAAAGGCAAACGAAGATAACACCGAATCGACGAATAGTTATCAGACATATTACTATCAGATCCTTATCAATGGTAAGGAGCGCAATTTTACGCCTAATACATATTATGACCTTATCGTCACTGTCGGAGTGCTTGGTAGCACCATAGAGGCTCTTCCTGAGACACTTGATGAGTTGTCATACTATGTGCTGGACTGGACATCGGAGAACACAAACGGTGAGATTGAATCCGGTGACCGTGATGAAGATGTGGAGATCGATAAGTTCAACTATCTCGAGGTTCCACAGAAATATATCGAGATGAACAATGTCTCCGAAGCAACTATTCACTACGATGCGTCGCATAAGATTGGCGTGAAGTTCGATACAAAGGGTGGTAAAACAGTTGAAGGATTGCCTGGTACTACAGACGAAGACGTGTATGCTTTGTATATAAACAACGGATCCGGTAAGCCTGAAGCCGAAAAAATTACAGACATCGATATCGAAGAGAATTTTACTGATAACAATAGAGGTTTGCTGACTTTTAATTATACGCTTTCCGCTGGAGTATACTCTCCTGCCTATGTATTTATCACAATCTGGCTGGATGTCAATGGCGATGGTGTACACGATTCAGATGAAGTCTTGACACAGGATGTTACGATTGTGCTCTATCCGGCTATCTATATTCTGGGAGATAATAGCTACGACTATTCGATTTTCGTTAATGGCAACTATAACAGCAATCGTTCAGGTGGTGGTAGTTTGGGTTATTTAACGATTGCCGGTCAACGAGTAGGTAAGGCAGCCGGCGATGACAATAGTACCTACATGCATGTTATAAAGATATCGGCTTTTAATACCAACGGCAATAACCACATGTTTGCATACAATAATAATAAAATCAAGGACAAGGAATATATCATTGGTGACCCTCGACAAAGAAGTTCCAATAAATTTGGTGTCCCTGAGGATGATACAACGGTTAGGCAGAATGCTGATGGTTGGATAAAGGCAACGGATGTAAATGGAGAAGTGAGAAATCTGCAGTATTATTATCCTACAGCCACAGAGGACAACTCTTATCAGGTAATTGCCCCTAAGTTCAGAATTGCATCAAAATTAGGAGGATATAGTGAATCTACTCCAACAGGAGCTGCCTATAGATGTGCAAGTTACCAGGAACATGGATTCCCCGCTGGCAGATGGAGGTTGCCAACTACAGCAGAGATGTTGTATGTTATTGAATTACAGCGATTAAGCAAGATTCAGCAGCTTTTCTACGGTGGAAATACATATTTTTCTGCTACAGACCGAGTGAAGGCGAATAGTGATAATACCTATACGTTGACTAACGGACTGGGTAACTCAAATGCTTCCGTCAGATGTGTATATGATGAGTGGTATTGGGGAAGCGAGAGAGAGGCCATCCAAAATTCCAGCTACAACAACAACGGCGGTTATCAGTTTACATGGGGTGACAGAGAGATTTACTAATAGTAATTGGTAAGATGAGAAGAATATATACATACATATTGGCGCTGGCGGTGCTTGCACTGAGCGTAGCGTGTCAGAGGGCTAATCTGCCGGAGGATTCTCTGGTCGATCAGCCTATTGAGTTGCCAACGGGTGAGATAGGTAGTAAGGTCACTATCGCATTCAGCACTGCTGATTTGACGGGGTCTGAAACCAGAGGTGTTCTTAACCCTAATATTACTGACCCGACTACAGATATCAAGACATTGCATCTCATTGTGTTTGATGAGAATGGAATGCTTGTGGAGGTTTGTGAGGCAACAAAGCTTGGTAACAGTGATCATGTTGACACAGAGACTGGTGATACTCATGAGGGCGGTAAGCACTATACAGTGACTCTGACCGTAACAGATCAGCCTCGTATCATTCACTATGTGGCAAACTGCCCTGTTGATCAAGTGGTGTATGGACACGAGACAAGTATCATCGGAAATATGTTTGTCGACAGAAACGGCAGTAAAGGTGCGAAAACAAACTATGAAGTATCATATTGGGCAAGGATAGAGGTCCCTTATATTCTTGTAACGAAAGAACCAAATAATAATGGAACCGTTGTTGTATCTCTTGTCCCGGAGATTAAACATAAATTCACACATGTGCCTCTCTTGAGAAACTACGCTGAGATTACTGTTACGGATAGCACTGGCGACAAATTTGACTTTATAGGTTTTACCGTATATAATCTCCTCGACAGAGGTACTGTTGCCCCATACAACAATAATAGGCAGCAGTTTCAGAGTTTCAGATATACCGATACGAATGGAAGTGTTAAGAATTATTCGTACCCACAGATTTCAGCTCTCGAATATGAGGGTCATGCCCTGACCTCTGCGCAGCTTATTACGGATTTTATCAGAAACGATGATGGAACGGTTAAAATCTATCAGGCGGGTGATCCGTTTTATGTCTATGAGCGTAAGGTTTCGGTAATGACAGATGAAGAGGAGAAGTGGAGAGAGTCACCACCTCATATCATCATCAAGGGTAGGTATAATGGTGGAATCTACTATTATAAGATGGACTTGGTGTATACCGAAAAGGATGCCAAAGGTAATGAGGAGATTAAGTATTACAATATCCTCAGAAACTTCAAGTACAAGTTTAATCTCACAGCAGTACATGATGTGGGTTATGCTACATTGGATGAGGCGGTTGCCGGAGCAGCCGGAAATAATATTTCCGGATCGTCGAGCACCTCTAAGTTGACCGATGTATCTGACAAGGCAGGACGCCTCTGGGTAAGCCATACCGATACTACCTTGGTGGCAAATAATGCCGTAATACTTAGATATAAGTATATCCAGAATTATTATAACAGCGAAGCAGATGACTATCAGGAGATAAAGAATGACCAGGTGAGATTTGAGAATATTGTGGGTGATGTCATAGACAGTCTTAAGGTGGCCGCTAATGATATAAGCGACGGCGGACCGTGGAATGGCTATAGAGATGTTACCATATATGTCAAGAATCCGGATAACATTATCCGTCAGCAGATTGTGTCGCTGAAGACAGATAATGTAAACTTGAACCGTCAGATTCGATATACATTGCGACAGAAACTCACAATGGAGGTTGAGTGTACACCTAAAGTCCGCGGTGCTATTCTGGAACCAATGACTGTTGATATCAAGTTGCCTGTAGGTATGACGGATGATATGTTCCCTCTCGAGCTGAATATGGAGACTCTTGACAGAACATTGTCACCTGATGCTACCAAGAACTCTATTCCTGTGACTGCGGGTCAATCCATTATCGATAGCAGAAGAGGAGAGCTGTCGTACTATTACACTGTGACCATTCCTACATTGGATGAATATAAAGCGTTGCCTAATGATGGAAACATGAAGGTATATAGCACTTATTGGAAAACTAACAAGGCCGATAATGCCTCTACTTTTTATGTGGACAACAAGTATTTCAATCAGGCGAGCGACAGTTGGCTGAACTACCTGTATCTGTTCTCAAATGTATCGTGTACAACATCGACTTTGGGTGTAGGTCAGGATGTGACTATTTCGTTCACAATGGCTGATGGCGCTATCAATAAGGAAGTCACCATTTCTCTTGTGGGAATGACATACTCGGGAGAACTTGGTGGAGTTACTTACGATAAGGCAACCGAGGTGAAATTCACTCCATCATCAAAGAATGTCAGCATCGAGGGCTTCAAGACAACAACTTACTCAGATCCTGTGTCATTCACTATTGAAGCTGATGAGTATAACAACCCTGGCCCGGTTGAGGGTGCTCGTCTGACATATAAGTTTAATGGTGCGTTCGAAAATGCGACAAGCCTTGAAGCAGAGGCAGGTGTTGAGGTTGACTTTACATTCAACATTTCTGATGAGGCGCTTGCAACATTGCAGAGTCTGTATCCGGATGCCGGAGATGCCGGAGTGCCGATGTTCGTGACACTCAGCCGAATGCATCCTGCTGATGGTCAGCTTGTGTACTCACAGGTAAAAGCCGGTGGTGACCGTTACATCTACCGCATCAAGCAGGCCGGTCAGCAGAGAATCAAGCTTGCTACAACCGAGGCCGTCGGTGGAGCGTGTGCCGTTACTCTCCAGGCAGACTACTTTGACACTCAGACTGTAAGAATATATCAGGATTTCGTAGATGCTAAGTTTATACAGTGGAATGACACCAAGTACAGCGAAATCAACAGCTCCAATATGGAGTATGCGATTGTAGGTCAAACTATTCGATACTATGTAGGCGTAGTGACAACCGGCAATACAACATCGGTAAAAATCAACGGCACAAATACCACCAAGCTTACCGACTACAATATTGTGCCGCTTCCTGAGGGAGAAGAAGCAGAGTTGACAACTATATGGTATATTGATTGGAAGAGCGACACCAAAGTTAACCAGCAGGAGATATCTGTTCAGATGACTATCGATGGTAAGACTACAACCAAGAGTGTTGGCAATGTATCTGTAGATTTGATATTGGGTAATCCGACTACTTCACCTACAATGGATGGAAAGACATTGTAGGTGATGGAGAATAGCAATAGCAAATACGAAAACACTTATTGTACATCGGCGAATGATAAACTCTCGGCAAGTACATCGCTCAACTACAACAGCCTCTTTACATTTGAGAGTGATGGTAGGATCAAGAGTGTAGCAAAGGGAACATACTGCAATGGCTCAAATGGAGATATATCGTTCGAAGCAAGTGGTACAACCTATACATTCAGGGTTAACGGAGAGTTCAATCAGATGACATCCACAACTACCAGTGGATGGCAAACTGTTACTACCTATATTCGTCAAACAAACAATACCAATGTAACTATAGAAAATAATAGCAGCGATAGCTACTGGAGTTTCTATCCTATAGTTGTTGAGTTACAGGAGTAATATCGCATCTTTTGGTGTTTGCCAAAGAGCCTAAATAAGAAGAGGAGAGCAGTGCTCTCCTCTTCTTCGTGATTCCGGCGGGATTCGAACCCACGACCCGCAGCTTAGAAGGCTGCTGCTCTATCCAACTGAGCTACGGAACCAAACCCGTTTTAGATTTAGATGAGTGTCCAATGGACAGCTCTACCTTAAAACTGCGCAAAAGTAATACAAATTTCTCAATTCGCAAAATATACCCACATCTTCCTCAACATATTACCTATACAAATAATACAAGAGCCGTTATTTCCGAAGAAACAACGGCTCTCTATCGTCTATTCCGACACTATCTATCGAGATGTATCATGAAGACAGGTGTCATTTCGCTATACTTCGCATTCTGGAAGGTGCGTCGTGCCTGGCGAACAATCTCGCCCTTCACAGTTCCTACGATATACATCTGCCAATAAGGCTTTGCCTTACGCTTCTTCAATCGCTCCAAAGCTGTTGGGTTGAGTTTGATGTATATAGTCTTCTCTTTCTCCTCAGGAAGAATCGAGATTGGTTCGAGTGAGAAGATACCATTCTTTCGACCCAACAACAACTCGATAGGGTCATTGAAGCCCGGATCCTTATCCACCAAAATCTTCACCGGAATAGCCTCGTCGGTGAACTTGAAGGTCAATGGATTATCGATATTGAAATCTACAGACATTCGATAAGGCGATGCCTCGATAACATCGAGAGCCAACTCCGCAGCAGGAATATGGTGCTCGTAGTAGAACGCCTGCAACATCTTATCAACAGGCAATACATCAGCCTGCTCGCGACCATCAGGACCCGGATACTCCATCTTCACCTCGATAGGGAAACGCTTAACCTCGGCACCCTTTGCAGAGGTGATAGATACATCCCATCTTCTACCTGCACGGAGCTTCAAGCTACTTGTTGTATAGCCCTTTGGAAGGCCCTTCACAATCAGATTTGCAGGTCGCTTCAACTTACCCTTTATATCGACGCGGAATGTCGAAGTTCCGCCCGATGGAATGGTGATATTTGCGGGTGAAACGAAGGCGTTAAACGACGGCATCTGGCGGTGACGACGGAGCAGGTAGTGGTAATCCTTACCGTAGCCACGATGCAAGTCCTCAACCTCGAGAATAAACTCCTCGGCATCGGTTGCTGTGTACTTGAGTACCGGATCGGCATGGAAAGTCATAAGGCCCTGAATTGGATCCTCTGTATCATCAACCTCGGCAACAATGTTTCCGCCCTGATCGCGCAAGCGCATCACAGCGTCAATTCTCGAGCCGTTTCGGCGGCCGATAAGCTCCACAATAATCTGCTCTCTATCCTCGGCATAGATCTTATACTTCTTAATCTTCGATGTCGATGTCAACGAGTCGGCAATCGCAGCATTCAAGGTGAGATGTGAGCCATTCTTCGGACAGTGAATGAGCTTCTTGCCCTTTGGCAAAGCGTAGAACTGCACGGCATTCGAAGTTCCTATCTTATTGGTAAAGGTCAGATGGTGATAACCATCCTTCTTTACCTTTACGGTAGTCTTTGTGGCATCGAGATTGACTCCCGCCAACTCCTGCTTTACCTTCTTGCCCACAACGCCGTATGCAGGATAACGACCTGTAACAAAAGGTATTACACCAAGCTGAATTCGGTAGTTAAAGTCCTGACGACCACGATAAATGGCATCATGAATCTGCAACATATAGTTACCATCCTTCGGCAATGTGGTGATAATCACAGGGTCGACATTGTGATGATAGTCATCCGAGTATGCAATCTCCTTGCCGCGCGCATCTGTAATCTTTATCACAGGCTGGAACCAACCCGGAACGGCATCGGCAATATACGGCACGAGCTGACGAGCCTTAACCGAAGCTACGATAGTATCGCCCTTGTGGCCCGAGAACTTGAAGTAATCGATACCACCCGGAGTAACATATCCGCACAAAACTGCAGGGAGAGACTCCACCTTGTTTGGCTTATTCTTGGTCGACTTCTTACTCTCGAGGAAGTTAGGGTACGAAGCCACCTCGAATGGGAGCTGGTTCGACACACCCTTTGGACCCTGCAAGCGCAAATCGTACATACCACATGGCACATCAGGTGCGATGGTGATAATAAGCTTAATTCTATCGGCAAGCTGCGGGCTGCTCTGATCATTCAATCTGCGGCGCTTTCTTCTCTCGTTTTTGCTCTCCTCGACAGGCTCCAACTTAGCCTTGATACCAGGGTGAGAGAACAACACCTTTGTTGCTCTGTTGATATTAAGACCTCCGGCCTCAATCTCTACAGTTGTACCAACCTGACCGCCCGCAGGGAAGAGATAACCCATAGTGAGCTTCTGCGCATAGAGCGATGTGGTCAAAAAGGTACAGAGGACCGCCAATATAATCTTTATGCTTTTCATAGGACTACTTTTTTACATCCATAATTTCGTACAACAAACCGTAGCTGCGCTTCTTATCCAGCAACGATGGGAGAATTGGCAAATCGCCCTCAGAAACATGTGGCAAGGTGCCATAAGGGTCTATTCCCATAAGGAGGTAGATCGAGCCAATCAAGTCGCACGGAGCAACAGGGCGCTCCTCAACCTGCTCGCCGGTCTTGTTGGTCTTACCGACCACCTTACCGCCGTGGAATCCGCCACCTGCAACCAAGTAGCTGAAGGTCTTACCATAGTGGGCACGACCACCATTCCAAGGAGCCTCCCACTCAACCTTTGGTGTACGACCAAACTCGCCACCGCAAAGGATGATGGTGCTATCCAACAATCCGCGCTCGTCCAAATCGGAGATCAATGCCGAGAGAGCCTTATCCAAGACTGTGAGCATCGAACCCATCTTCTGGAAGTGCTTCTTGTGGGTATCCCATCCTGTCATACGCACATTTACAAATGGAACGCCAGCCTCAACGAGCTTTCGTGCAACAAGGCACGACTGACCGAGGCGGGTCTTGCCGTAACGCGACTTCACAGAGTCGGACTCGTTGGCAAGGTTGAAGAGCTCGCGACTCTCACCCCAGATAAACTGCATATTTACATCTCGCAACGAGTCGATAAGCTTCTTATCCATATCGCCCTTCTCGAAATCACCGAGCAGAGCCATACGCTTCTCCATTCTCTCGCGGTTGACGAACTTGTTTACTACGCCCTCAACCTCGAACTCCTTGCCTTCAGGTCTTCCGCCTGTATCGAACGACTTGTACTCGTTGCCCAAGAAACCTCCCTCGTTAAAGCGGCTGTTTGCACTTGTTACCGAGATATAGCAAGGCAAAATACCCTTGTAGGTATCCTTCAACTTGTAGGAGATTACCGCTCCGAACGACGGATATACAACAGCACCACCCGAAGTATCGCCCGTAATCATTGCGTAGTGGCCGGTCTCGTGAGCGTTACTGCCGTGAGTCATTGTTCGAATCAACGAATACTTATCGGCCATAGTGGCAAGCAATGGCAACTTCTCTCCGATCTCGATACCCTCGACATTGGTCTTTGCAGTGCCCTTGTAGCTTCCGTAGTAGTTTCGACCAGCCTCAGGCTTAGGGTCGAATGTATCAGTCTGTGCAGGACCACCATCCAAATATACCAAAATCACAGACTTTGCCTGTTGTGCCTCAGCGCCAAATACGAAGGCAAGCAACAAAATTAAGGTCAGATATATCTTTCTCATAGTGTAGGCGATTAGTGGTTATAAAGGAATTCGTTGCTGTTTATCTGCATCCACATAAGATCGTATGCCAACTCCTGCAGAGTGAGTTTGTTCTTCTCCATATACTCCTTGTACAGGTTCACCTCTTCAGGGGTTGCTCTTCTCGACAACACACGGAGAGTAATGGCATTTGCAAGTGGCCAAATCTCGGTATTCTGCTCGCAGATACGCTTCAAAACCGGACTTCTTCGAATACGACGCTCGAGTACCGACGAGTTCATCAGATAGAGCAGCTGTCGCGATGTGATAGAGTTGTTACGCTGACTCTCCAACGATACATCTCGCGATACCTTACCGAAGAGCTCCAACTCCGAAGAAGATACGGTAGCATCGCCCAAGTGGGTTGCTCGTGTCTGTGGCGGATAGAATGTAAACGGCTCTGGCACACGGCTGCTATATGTTGCCCAGATACCAGTAGCGGTCGACATCGCATCGATAATAACCTCGGCAGGGAGTCTTTGTGGAACATAAGTGCCCTTAGGAGCAGCCTCCGCATTAAACTCTTTCGACATAAGAATCTTCTTCAACAAGGCTCTCATATCGTAGTTCTTGTTAATGAAGTAATCGGTCAACTCCTTCAACAACTCAGGATTCGAAGGCTTGTTATCCTCGCGCCAATCATCCGGCTCGTTTACGATACCCTTGCCGAATACCCAATACCACATTCTATTAACCATAACCTCGGCAAAGCGGCGGTTATTTGGCGATGTGAGCCAATTAACATAGGCCTCACGCCAATCAGAATCCTTAGTGAGCTGCAACTGTGTTCCGTCGGCCAAGATAACGCGCTGCCAAGGCAACTCCTTGTGGATATCGAGATAGATAATCTCCTCTTTCCACTCCTTGGTAGACTTGAACTTTATCTGCTTGAAGCACAAGTGGCCGTTGTCGGTACAATTTCTATTGCCCAAGAAGAGAAGGTTGATGTTAGCATAGAAGTTCTCGGGGCTTCTCTTCTGGAAACCACGATAGAAGTTCGCTGCCGGAGCGCGGAAGTTACTACCCTCCGAAAGAAGGAGCTTTCGCACCATCTCATTGTATGGAACATTATTGAGAAGCTGCTCGTAAACCCAACGGTTGTACGCCTGCACGCCATTTGGCCACAAGTTGCTCGGGAACTCCGACTTGATACGCAAGATATCACCCCAGTGCATCTGCATATACTTGAGTCCGAGCTCACTGCTGATGAGTCGGTTGATCAAAGCCTCACGCTTCTTGGGATTCTCACTGTCAATAAACTTGGTGCATTCTTGTACGGATGGCAAAGCTCCCGTTACGGTGAGGGTGGCTCTCCTTAAAAACACCTCATCGCTACAGCGATCTGCAGCGAATACCTGTATTACCGAAAATAACAGGCAGATAATAGATATCAGAATCGTTCTCATAATATCACGATATTAAAATTCCCTCTATTTCAACCAGGAGCTCGCTCCTGCATACATCTGCGATTGTATAGACAACCGGCATATTCGGAAAGGCCTTCTCAACCTCGGCTCTCACCTCCTCGTAGTCCTCGGCATTCTTGATGAAGACCTGGAGCTGCGTATATTTCAAGCCATAAGGCTTGCAACCAAAACGCACCAAATTCTCCTTCGATACGAGGTACTCTATATTCTCGATTGTCTTTATGGTCTGCAACTTTGCCGACGAAGCATCCATACTCTCCTCGCCACGAATTGCCGCCGTACCCGAAACAAAGCAGCAAGCACCATGCGATGTCTCGATCAACTTCGCACGCTCGAACTTAGGGGTACTCTTCACCGCATTCTCGGCATCGTCGATAAGCACCTTCTTCGAATAGACATGTGCCGCAATCTGCAATGGATTGTCAATTGGATATATTCCGCTTTCGCCCGCCTTCTTGAGTGCTATACCGCCAACAACTATACCCTCGCAAGCGGCTCCGATGCCTGTTGCTGCAGGATAACCGTTGTGCCAATCACCCTTGCCGTAGTAGGCAGAACGCGCATCGTTAAACTCCTGATAGTTCTGCTTACCGTCGCGATACGATACGATATTGCCAATATAGTTCCACTGACGCACGATATCGTCAACCTCAAAGCCGTATGCCGATAACAAGCTATCCAACTTTACGAATACCTCGTCGCTCTGTGTGCGAACGCTCTGCGAGAAATCGGATGCCGGAATACCCTCTATAAACAACAGTTTGTCGCCACCATCTTCGACAAGACCGTAGCATACACCATCTTGCTCTTTGATATTCTCTTCGGAGATGCCCTCAAGGGTGTAGATGTCTAACGAAAGACCACCCTTCGGCAAAAGGTATTGAGGAATAAGGGTTACGGGAACTTTTCTTCCCAATGACTCGTAGACCAACGACTTTATCTCGCCAAGCAATTGATGATACTCCATCACATCGCTTATGCCGCAGAAAACAAGTCCGCAAATTTGATTAGCAGGAACACCCACCAAGGCCTTTTTGACATGAGTCAAATTAAGGTCGCATAGGTCGAGAGTCGAAGAGTAAATCTTTAGTCCCATAAATCCATCTTGGTTAATCTGTATATTATAAGACAAAGTTACTAATAAAAAGTTAAATTCCAAATTAAAAAAAATAATAACTCATAGGGAAATTAGATAAATTTTAACAAACATGAGCTAAAATTTGTAATTTGTCGAAGGGGCATTTGACGGCAAGCATGCAAACATACTGCTATTTCACGCTACTAAACCGTCGGTTGCAAGGACAAATCGGGCGAGAATAGAGCCCTCTCCATCGTGGTTAATAGTATAGATCTCCCAACCTGGGGTCGTTCA
>JAFZDR010000060.1 GCA_017561105.1 Alistipes sp.
CGATTGATGCAGATCCTACATCTGACGAGCCGACAAGCACAGCAGAGTTCTACCTTGTAAATGGCTACAAGGTTGTGGAAGATTGGCAGAAGTGGGATTTGAGTGTTCTCGGCAAGGTTGCAAAGGTTCGATTCAACTTCCTCTACTCGGATGAGATGGGCGGTAAGTACGGCTTTACAATACCGGGATACTTCGCATACGACGATATTGCGGTACGATTTGAGAAATAAAACCACCATGACTTTGAATAAATCAGCTATAATCACTATTTTTGCATCGGTTATTCTCTCGTCGTGTAATATGGACGGGTATATAACCGATGATAAGGACTATGGGGCAACCCACTATCGCCCTGCGACGATTAGCAGCAGCCCATATTGTACCAAGGTATTCGAGTACACGCCTGCTCCGGGTCAGTTTATAAACGAAACCAAAACGGGAGGATTTGACGGTACGCAAACCACGGCCGAGGCGGCTTGCCGTTATGCCGAGGAGCGATTTGCAGCCGAGATATGGGTATCGCTCGGAGGCTTTGGCGGCTATATCGTAGTTGGATTTGATCATAGTATCGACAACTCGGGCGGTTACGACTTTGCGGTACTCGGAAACTCATTCAACGGCTCGTCGGAGCCCGGTGCTGTCTGGGTTATGCAGGACGAAAACGGCAACGGAGAGCCCGATGATACCTGGTACGAGCTGGCAGGCTCGGAGAGCGGTAAGGAGGCGACAATCCAAAATTACGCTGTAACCTACTATCGCCCGAGCGAGCCGCAGCAGTCGGTGCAATGGACTGACAACCAAGGCAACAGCGGTCAGATAGACTACCTAAAGCAGTACCACCGACAGGAGTATTACTATCCTTTGTGGATTGAGACTGACAGCTATACACTTACGGGTACCTGCTTGGAACCGCGCAACTACGACGCTTCGACCAATGGTACTTATTGGGTAAATCCCCATTACGATTGGGGTTATGCCGACAATTTTAGCCCGATAGATCGACTTACCGACGATGATAATGCTACAGCAGATGTGAATGCCAACCATTTCAAGATATCGAATGCGATAGATGCAAGTGGCAAGGCTAAGCATTTGGACTTTATCGACTTTATCAAGGTGCAGTGTGCCGTAAACACCAAATGCGGCTGGCTTGGCGAAGTATCGACTGAGGTGTGCGGTTTTTACGATTATAATTTGAAGAAAGAGCTCGAATAATATATGGTACGAAAGTTTGTCGAATTGATGGCATTAAGCCTGCTTCTGCTATACACCTCGTGTATGGAGTGGGACTATGGCTATGTAGAGGAGTTCGATACCTCGGGCGAGCGCGGACTATTTATCTGCAATGAGGGTAACTTCCAGTATGGAAATGCAACACTCTCGTACTATAACCCTGCGACAAAGAAGGTGGAGAACGAGGTTTTCTACCGCGCTAATGCCATGAAATTGGGCGATGTTGCGCAGTCGATGATTATTCGCAACGGCATAGGCTGGGTGGTGGTGAATAACTCGCATGTGGTATTTGCCATAGATATCAACACCTTCAAAGAGGTGGGGCGTATTACCAATTTGACATCACCTCGCTATATTCACTTTCTCTCCGACGAAAAGGCGTACATTACACAGATTTGGGATAACCGTATCTTTATTGTAAACCCTAAGCGCTATGAGGTTACGGGTTATATCGAAGTGCCTAATATGACTATGGAGTCGGGGTCGACCGAGCAGATGGTGCAGTATGGAAAATATGTTTATGTGAACTGCTGGTCGTACCAAAATCGTATTCTTAAGATCGATACCGACACCGATCAGATTGTCGATGAACTCGTTGTGGGCATTCAGCCTACATCGTTGGCGTTGGATTGCAATAATAAGCTTTGGACGGTTACCGATGGTGGCTACGAAGGCTCTCCGTATGGCTACGAAGCGCCTTCGCTCTATCGCATCGATGCCGAAACTTTCACTATCGAGAAGGAGTTTAAGTTTGAATTTGGCGATTGGCCGTCGGAGGTGCAACTCAATGGTGCAAAGGATAAAATCTATTGGCTCAACGACGATGTTTGGGAGATGGATGTTACAGCCGATCGCGCACCGGCATACCCATTCTTGCCATATAACGGTACACTGTACTATGGTCTGACAATATGCCCTCATACGGGCGATGTCTATATTGCCGACGCCATCGACTATGTGCAGCAGGGCAAGGTATATCGCTACTCTTCGGATGGCAAGTTGTTGGACGAGTTCTATGTCGGAATTATTCCGGGTGCATTTTGTTGGAAATAGGAGGGAGAGAGATGACATTGCGAAATATCTACATACTGCTTGCTCTGCTACTTCCATTCTCTCTTTTTGCCGAGGAGAAGGCTCAAAAAGATTGGGTGCGCAAGGGAATATATATTCCCGAAGTAACCGTCTATGGCCAGCGTCCGATGAAGGAGATTGGCGCTCAGCAGACCAAGTTCGATTCGGTGGTCTTGAAGGAGAATATCGCCCTCTCGATGGCTGATATTTTGACCTTCAACTCATCAATCTTTGTCAAGAGCTATGGCCGAGCAACCCTCTCTACCGTTTCGTTCCGCGGAACATCGCCGTCGCATACACAGGTTAGCTGGAACGGTATGCGTATAAATAACCCTATGCTCGGAATGACCGATTTTTCGATGATTCCATCCTACTTTATCGACGACGCCTCACTCTTGCATGGCACCTCATCGGTAAATGAAACGGGAGGAGGCTTGGGTGGTGCTGTCAAGATGTCCACCACACCGGCTCAGAACAAGGGATTTGGTTTGCAGTATATTCAGGGCATCGGCTCATTCAAGACTTTTGATGAGTTCTTGCGCCTGACCTATGGCAACGACCATTGGCAGGTCTCAACTCGCGCAGTGCTCTCTACATCGCCAAATGACTACAAATACCGCAACCACGACAAGAAGGAGAATATCTACGACGAGGATATGAATATCATCGGGCAGTATTACCCGATTGAGCGCAACAAGAGTGGCTCCTATCGCGATTTTCACCTTCTTCAGGAGGTATATTACAATACAGGCAAGGGCGATCGCCTGGGGTTAAATGCGTGGTATATTAACTCTAACCGCGAGCTGCCGATGCTCACTACCGACTATGGCGACGATATGGAGTTTGATAACCGCCAACGCGAGCAGACCTTCCGCGGAATTATATCATGGGATCATATCCGCTCGAATTGGAAGGTTGCAGCCAAAGCGGGCTATATTTACACCTGGATGGCATACGACTATAAGCGCGATGTGGGCAATGGAACAATGGTCCATATGACACGCTCGCGAAGCAAGGTGAATACCATCTACGGACAGGCTGAAGGTGAGTATTATATCGGTAAAAAGTGGCTCTTCACAGCCAATTTGGCGGCACATCAGCACTTCGTTGAGAGCCGCGATAAAAACATTATTCTGCAAGAGGGCAACAAGGGCATTGTAGGCTATATGAAGGCTCGTATCGAGCTCTCAGGTTCGGCGTCGGTAAAGTGGCGACCAATCGACAGATTGGGTCTCTCTGCCGTTATTCGCGAGGAGATGTACGGTACGGAGTGGACCCCGATAATTCCAGCGTTTTTTGTAGATGGTGTGCTCTCGAAGGTGGGCAATATCACCGCTAAGGCGTCGGTATCGCGCAACTTCCGATTCCCTACACTTAACGACCTCTACTTCCTGCCCGGAGGAAATCCGAACCTCCGCAAGGAGAGCGGTTGGTCGTACGATGCCGGGTTGTCGTTCGCTGTAGGCAGAAAGGGTGTCTACTCGCTGAAGGGCTCGGCAACATGGTTCGACTCCTATATCCACGATTGGATCTTGTGGCTCCCGACAACCAAGGGTTTCTTCTCGCCAAAGAATATCAAGGATGTGCACGCCTATGGCGTAGAGATGCAGGTCAATCTCGATGTCGCGCTCACAAAGGAGTGGCAACTCTCGCTCGACGGCACATACTCGTGGACACCATCGATTAACCATGGCGAGCCAATCTCTGCTGCCGACCAGTCGGTGGGCAAGCAGCTGCCGTATGTGCCAAAGCACTCTTCTACCATTACGGGCCGTATCTCGTGGCGGAAGTGGTCGTTCCTCTACAAGTGGTGCTACTATAGCGAGCGATATACTATGTCGAGCAACGATATCTCGCTTACGGGCAAGCTCCCCGAGTATTTTATGAGTAATATCTCGCTCGAGAAGGAGTTCTCGTTCCGCTGGGCGGACCTATCATTGAAAGGCACAATCAATAACCTCTTTAACGAGGAGTACCTCTCTGTTCTCTCGCGCCCGATGCCGGGTATCAACTTTGAGTTCTTCGTCGGCATTACCCCAAAGTGGGGCACAAAGCATAAGAAGTAATGAATGAACGCTATGCGATAGAGGAGTTTTCGCGAGAGATATCCGTCAAGGAGTATCTTGAGCGTTTGCACGCGCCTGAACGGCAAACCATGCTGTCATCCCGAACTTGTTCGTCCTTCGCTCGAGGCTTACGGTTTTGACCTCACTAAAACCCTCTCGGAACTCTTCGATATAGAGCTCAAATGGAGTGTTGATAATACTCTCCCCGAGTATCTGGTTATCGTTTGCGGCCTATTCTATAATCCGCAGCAATCCTAAATAATCAGAGTTGAACTTAAACAAAAAGAGCAGTGAAAAATCACTACTCTTGGAAAAGAGCAATCTCCAAACAAAAAAAGACCTGCAACGGCTTGCAGGGCGTATTGTCAAACACACAAAAAAAAATTAGAGCCGTATTTCTACTGGTCTTTGTAGTGGATCGGGGATACACACTGTTATTTTACATTGTTTTATATTGTATTTATAATCAACTGAATAACATATATTTACAAGGCGTGTTATTTTGTTTCATTTTGTATTATTTTACTTATTTTTGGGTGAAAATTTGGGTGAAAGATTTTTAATTTGTATATTTGAACAAGAATATCAGAGACTATATGGCAATTCAGAAGTATAACATCAAGAGAGACTTGACTCCTCCAACGAAAATGGGAGTTAGTTCTGTTCGATTGAGAGTATCCTCAAAAGGCAAGCGAGTGGATTTGCATACGGGCATCACGCTTACTGACAAACAGTGGAAAAATGACAGAGTAAAGCAAGGTTGTGTAGTGAGTGGAGTGGAACATAATCTGCTCAATGATTTGCTGAGAGAGCAAGAGGAGTTCATTTCGGCATACTTCAACAACTGTGCTTTAAGAAATGAACCTATCAATTTGGAAGAACTGAAAAAGCAATTCAACTACACCTTCAAAGATACTGCCGAAGCAAGAAGCGAGGAGTTCTTCTATGTAATGAACTCTTACATTGAGAATACTGCTCAAACAAAATCGTGGAATAGCAGATATAAAG
>JAFZDR010000061.1 GCA_017561105.1 Alistipes sp.
ACTCGGAGGAGCGTCGTAACGCCTACCTTGCAGATATCACCTTCGGTACAAACAACGAGTATGGTTTCGACTACTTGCGCGACAATATGGTATCGTCGCCAGCGGATTTGGTACAGCGCAAGCACCACTTCGCTATCGTCGATGAGGTCGATTCAGTGTTGATTGACGATGCGCGTACTCCGCTCATTATTTCGGGTCCTGTGCCAAAGGGCGAGGATCAGTTGTTCGAGGAGTATCGTCCGGCTATCGAGCACCTCTATGGCTTGCAGCGTGACTTCGTAACAAACCTCGTTGCCGAGGCTCGTAAGTTGGCTGCTGAGGGCAAGATGGAGGAGTGCGGTTTGCTCACATACCGCGCATACAAGGGTTTGCCAAAGTATAAGCCTTTGATTAAGTTCCTCTCGGAGCAGGGTATCAAGGTTCAGATGCAGAAGACCGAGAATATCTACATGGCCGACAATAACCGCCGTATGCCTGAGATTACCGATGAGTTGTTCTTCGTTATCGACGAGAAGATGAACTCTATCGAGTTGACCGATAAGGGCCACGAGGCGTTGTCGAAGCGTGTAGGCGAGGAGGGCTTCTTCGTATTGCCTGATGTGGGTGCCGAGATTGCCGAGTTGGAGCAGCAGGAGCTCTCGTTGGAGGAGAAGGCTCAGAAGAAGGATGAGATTATCAACGACTACTCGATTCGTTCGGAGCGCGTACATACCGTAAACCAGTTGCTTAAGGCCTACGCAATGTTCGAGAAGGATGTTGAGTATGTCGTTATGGATAACAAGGTTAAGATTGTCGATGAGCAGACAGGCCGTATCTTGGATGGCCGTCGCTACTCGGATGGTTTGCACCAGGCTATCGAGGCTAAGGAGCGTGTGAAGGTCGAGGCTGCAACGCAGACCTTTGCAACCATCACCTTGCAGAATTACTTCCGTATGTACCATAAGTTGGGCGGTATGACCGGTACTGCCGAGACCGAGGCATCGGAGTTCTGGAACATCTACAAGTTGGATGTTGTAGTAATCCCTACAAACAGACCAATCCTTCGCAATGACCGCGAGGATATTATCTATAAGACAAAGCGCGAGAAGTACAATGCGGTTATTGCCGAGGTTGTAGAGCTCGTTAAGGCGGGTCGTCCGGTGTTGGTTGGTACCACTTCGGTCGAGATTTCGGAGTTGTTGAGCCGAATGTTGAAGATTCGCGGTATCAAGCACAATGTCCTCAATGCTAAGCACCACGCCCAGGAGGCACAGGTTGTTGCCGAGGCGGGTCGTCCGGGTCAGGTTACCATCGCTACCAATATGGCAGGTCGTGGTACCGATATCAAGCTCACCGAGGAGGTGAAGGCTGCGGGTGGTCTTGCAATTATTGGTACCGAGCGCCATGAGAGCCGTCGTGTAGACCGTCAGTTGCGTGGTCGAAGCGGTCGTCAGGGTGATCCGGGTTCGTCACAGTTCTTCGTATCGTTCGAGGATGATTTGTTGCGCTTGTTCGGCTCGGAGCGTATCGCTGCAATGATGGATAGAATGGGCATCCAGGAGGGTGAGGCTATCCAGGCAGGTATGATGTCGAAGGCTGTGGAGCGTGCGCAGAAGAAGGTCGAGGAGAATAACTTCGGTATCCGTAAGCGCTTGTTGGAGTACGACGATGTTATGAACTCGCAGCGTGAGGTTATCTACACCCGCCGTCGCAATGCATTGTATGGCGAGCGCGTAGAGATCGACCTTAACAACGCTATGTACGACTATGTTGAGGCGTTCTTGAATGAGCATGAGGATTACGAGTTTGAGGAGTTCTCATTCGACTTGATTCGTGAGGTTGGTTTGCAGCCATCATTCGACGAGGCTAAGTATAAGAAGGCTAACCGTTCGGAGTTGGTGGAGTTGATCGTTGCCGACTTGCAGGCGTTGGTTGCTCGTCGCGCTAAGGCGGTAGCCGATACAGTTCGTCCTGTAATGACAAAGATTTACGAGGAGCGCAAGGATAACTTGGAGGGTAAGATGTACTTCCCATTGACAAACGGCCACCTTGGTTACAATGTGCCGGTTGAGTTGCAGAAGTGCAAGGATACCGATGGTGCCGAGATTTATCGCGTATTCTCGAAGGTTGTGATGTTTACCACTATCGACGACGCATGGCGTGAGCACTTGCGCGAGATGGATGAGTTGCGCCACAGCGTACAGAATGCATCGTACGAGCAGAAGGATCCGCTCTTGATCTACAAGTTCGAGTCGTTCGGCTTGTTCGAGAAGATGTTGCAGAAGGTTAATCGCGATGTTGTAGCTATTCTCTGCAAGTCGTATATCCCTGTGCAGCAGCAGAATCAGGAGTCGTTGGAGCGTGCTCGTCAGAATAAGGCCAAGGTTGATGTCAATAAGTTGCAGGCGTCGCGTATGGCGGCAGCTGCGGCAGCGGGTCAGGGCGAGAAGTCTAAGCCTGCACCAATCCAGGTTGAGAAGAAGGTCGGCCGTAACGAGCTTTGCCCTTGCGGTAGCGGTAAGAAGTACAAACATTGTCACGGAAGATAGAGATGGGAGCATACGCAGAGGAGAAACAGCGAAAACTCGATCTTCGCTACTTGAAGATGGCACGCATTTGGGCAGAGAACTCATATTGCGTACGCCGTCAGGTGGGAGCTCTTATCGTCAAGGATAAGATGATTATCTCGGATGGTTACAACGGTACACCATCGGGCTTTGAGAATATATGCGAGAACGATATGGGCACAACCAAGCCATATGTTCTTCACGCCGAGGCTAATGCCATAACCAAGGTTGCAAAGTCGGCAAATAACTGCGACGGTGGAACTTTGTATGTTACGACATCGCCTTGTATGGAGTGCTCGAAGCTGATTATTCAGGCGGGTATTCGCCGTGTAGTATTCTCGGAGAAGTATCACAATACCGAGGGTCTGGATATATTGTCGAAGGTGGGTGTGGAGTTGGTGCATCTGCCATTGGATGAGTAAATATTTTTAACACATATTTTCTAACTTTTTAAAACACAAATTATTATGAGTTTCTTAACAAATGAGAAATTGACCATCGTCGGCGCAGCCGGTATGATTGGTTCGAACATGGCGCAGTGCGCTATGATGATGAAGTTGTCGTCGAACATCTGCCTCTACGATCCATTCGCTCCAGCATTGGAGGGTGTAGCAGAGGAGTTGTTCCACTGCGGTTTCGACGGTATCAACCTCACTTTCACTTCGGATATTAAGGAGGCTTTGACTGATGCTAAGTATGTAGTCTCGTCGGGTGGTGCTGCTCGTAAGGCTGGTATGACTCGTGAGGATTTGTTGAAGGGTAACGCAGAGATCGCTGCTGAGTTCGGTAAGAACATCAAGCAGTATTGCCCAGATGTAAAGCACATCGTTGTTATCTTCAACCCTGCTGATATTACAGGTCTTATCACATTGATCTATGCTGGTGTTAAGCCATCGCAGGTTACTACTTTGGCTGCTCTCGACTCGACTCGTCTTCGTTCGGAGTTGGCTAAGTACCTCAAGGTTTCGGCTGATAAGGTTGTTAACCCTCGTACTTATGGTGGTCACGGCGAGCAGATGGCTGTATTCGCTTCGACTACAACTGTTGATGGCACTCCACTTACAGACATCATCGGTACTGACCGTATGCCACAGGCTGATTGGGATGTTCTCCGTCAGCGCGTAATCCAGGGTGGTAAGAACATCATCGACCTCCGTGGCCGTTCGTCGTTCCAGAGCCCTGCTCTCGTTTCGATTCAGATGATTGCTGCTGCTATGGGTGGTGAGGCGTTCCGTTGGCCAGCTGGTTGCTATGTAAACAATGGCGAGTTCAACAACATCATGATGGCTATGGAGACTAAGCTC
>JAFZDR010000062.1 GCA_017561105.1 Alistipes sp.
AAACGAGCAGGTATTTATCGTTGAATAGTCTTTAGAAGTGGGAGAATCCTCCCCAGCCGGCGGTGCTATAGATAACATCACCATTCTCTCGCTGTAATCCTATTTGATAGACATCGTAGTTTGGTTTTACCACCCTACCTATTTTATATAGTGGTCGGCCAAACTCCGCTTCGAAGCGTTGTGTAAACTCGTCGGCCTTTCGCTTATCAACGGTCAAAAGCAATTTGTAATCCTCGCCACCAGCGAATGCATCACTCCATGTTGCTCCCTTTGCAACCGGAAGTTCGGATATGATTGCACACTTTTTCGACTCATCGAGAATATGTTGTAGATCCGATGCAATACCGTCCGAGATATCGCACATCGCATGAACCGCATCTTGCACGCCGAGCCACTCGCCCTCAAGTACCTGCGCTTCGGGCATCAAATGTATCTTTGCATTACGAGTGTTGAGTTTTCCGGCCAAAACATCGCGCAGACCTGCTGACGATGCGCCTAACTCGCCCGTAACCATCACTATATCACCAACTTTTGCATCCTTACGGCGCTTAATATTTGCCAATGGCGCACGACCAATTGCGGTAACACTAACGCAAACACCCGATTCTGACCTTGTAGTATCGCCACCAACGAGTTTTACGCCATACTTTTTGCTCGCCTTATGGTAGCCCCTCATAAACTCCTGCGACCACTCGCCAAACTTATCTTCGGGCAAGGCCAACGACAGGAGCGTAGCTATAGGCGTTGCACCCATAGCTGCGACATCGCTGATATTAACCATCAACGATTTGTAACCAATCTGATATGCGGTACTTTTGTCGGTTAGAAAGTGAATGTCCTCATTGAGCATATCCGAGGTAAAGAGCAACGCCTCGTCGCCAATAGGTAACACTGCGCAATCATCACCAATGCCCTCGAAACCATTCTTCGGCAACTTGGCAAACAACTCTCTAATATCGTTTATAAAGTCGAACTCTCCGTACATTCTCATCGTTTCAGTACCCCTTTAATCGTTTTTACAAACTCCTTCAGCGCCTCCAAGCGGAACAACCACGCACCGAGAAGATATACTACAACGCCAACTGCGATTTGAGCCACCAGCAGCAAGGCCGCCGACCATGATGCAGCGTAATACCCTACCGCCTTAACCGCCAGATACATAGCTACTGTCAGCAATACCGACGGAAGCAGAGTTCGCACCATCTGCCACCACGAAAGCGTTGTATAACGCCTTGTAGCTGCGAAATTTACGATAAACTCAACCAAAGTCATTGCAACCAATCCCCAGGCAATAGCCATAGTCGATTGAGGGATAGTGAGAGCCAGCACTGCAGTCATCACTCCCTTTTTCAGTAACTCCAGGCGGAAGATTATAGCTCCGTTACTATGGACCTTCAAAACATTATAAGCCACCATAGCCAACGGATAGAAGATACCCGACAAGGCAATCACCTCGAAATATGGTACAGTTGGTAACCACTTCTCGCCAAGCAGCACTCGGAACAGAGGCTCCGCAACAGCCAAAAGACCTACCGATACGGGAGCCATAACAAAGATATTTATAAGCAATACCTTGCGGAAACTCTCGGCAAACTTCTCGGCATCATCCTTAATTTTCGCCAAGGCGGGATATGTAACTGTCTGCACCGACAATACTGCCGACTGAACGGTCAAATCCTTAACCTTCTGAGCCTGATTGAAGAAACCGAGCGTGTTCGTAGAATAGACCTTTCCAATAAATAGTTGCGCCACATTGTTGTAGAGTGCCGAAACTATATCGGTGGACATTAAACGGAACGAGAATGGTGCCATTTCGTACCAAGCAGAGCCGCTAAACGATCCTTCCCCTCGCCAATCACCTCGCCACCACAACAACAGCGACTTTGTCGTCATCATCGTAAGGCGCTGCGCAACCAATGCCCAGACTCCCCCGCCATACACGGCAACTAAAATTGCTGCAACACCCGCAACGAGCGATGCTGCAAAATTTATACGCGACAATACTCCAAAACGGAATTCGCGCGCGAGTTTGGTATTCTGGATTATTCCGATAGCATTGATCGGGAGGAGCAAGAATAACACTGGAGCTATCTTGGTGATTATCTGCAAATTGTAGTATCGTGCCAACAGTGGCGAAAGAGCAACAAAGAGCAGATACAACACCACCGACACCACCAAGTTGAAGGTAAATGCCGATTTATAGTCATTCTCCGTAGGATCAGCCTTGCGCAGCAGAGTTTGCGAAAAACCGCTATCGACAACCACCAATGCCACCGCAGTAAAGAAGGTCAGAATCGCCATTACGCCGAAATCCTCGGGCACAAGAAGTCGTGCCACGACGATACTTACGACCATCTGCAACAACATAGAGCAGACCTTCTCGGCTGTACTCCACGCAACACCCGTTGCCACTTGGTCGATAAGTCGGCTCTTCATATTTAGGGGGATAGAATTAGCGATTTATGAGAGCCTCGATAGTTTTTGCTGAATTAAATTTACAAAACCTCTTGTAAAATCTTCCTT
>JAFZDR010000063.1 GCA_017561105.1 Alistipes sp.
AAAAATATGCTAAATCTGTCGATAAAATATCATAATTAAACATACTGTCCGAGCCGGGTTTAAAATCTACTGTTTTTACGACTAACGGGAGAGGACATTTTTCTTTTATTTTTTTTTAGCATTTTTGCACCATTTTCACTAAAGCCCAAAACTCTGACATAATCAAGTTTTTTGTTTTTATTAAGCCCTATCAAAGCAGCTAATACACATCTTCTTATTCTGCTTTTTTTATATCTTTTAGTTGGAGATATATTATAAAATTGTTCTATCAATATAATCACTATCTTTGTAGTGGTAAAGCATACTAATCATCAAACTATAAACATCATGAGAGTTATATTTTCTATCGTAGCGGTATTGTTGGGTTTGACAGCCTGCCAGCAGAAGGAGACTGAGTACAACTTCCCTCGTACAGCAGCTGAGGATACCGAGCAGATTATGTCCGAGAAGTATTGGTCGTACTGGACCCCTGAGGTGCAGGCGAAGATCGATGCCGACATCGACAAAAACCGCAAGGGCGATGCCTCTTTTGCAATTGGAACTATTGCTGAGGGCACAACCGTAAAGGTCGAGCAGACATCGTCAGACTTCGGCTTTGGCGCAAGTTCGTTCAACTGGGATCAGCTCGGCAAGAAGGAGTACAACGACATCTACAAGAGTGTTTTCGGCACTCTCTTCAATCGTGCGACTGTTGCATTCTATTGGCGAGAAATCGAGCTCGAGCAGGGCAAGAAGCGTTTCTTGGCCGAAGAGTGGGATAGCGAAGATTGGTGGAACAAGTGCGAAAATCCGCACCAGCAGCCACATTGGCGTCGTCCACCGACCGAGCCTGTTATCAAGTGGTGCGAGGAGCACGGCGTTAAAGTTCACGGTCATCCGTTGCTTTGGGGTCATATGTCTATCCAGTCGCCGAATTGGTTGCGCGAGGGCGTTCCTGCGCACGAGTTGGCAGCACTCGACACACTCGACAAGTTCCGTCTTGAGAGCAAGGAGGGTCGCAATTGCCCAACCTACAACAAGCTTTCGCCAGATCAGTTAGCAGCAATCGTTCCCGAGTATATGAAGTTGCTCAACAAGCGCATGTATGGCAACATCGAGGAGATTATGAAGCAGTACGACGGTCGCGTTCATAGCTGGGATGTTGTAAACGAAAGTTATCTCGACCACCGCGACAACAACTTGGTTCCGGGTGCTAAACTGACAAAATCGACTCGTTATGGTATTATGCCAGGCGACTATGTATATCGCGCATTTGACCTCGCAAGCGCTCTTAACAAGGGTGGTGCGGCACTCAACATCAACGAGACTCAGTCAGACTCGAAGCCTGAGAATGCAGACATCTACAGCAGCGAGATTAAGAATCTCTTGAAGCGTGGAGCCGACATTGATGTTGTAGGTATTCAGATGCACCTTATGTGCAAGCACCGCAATGCCGAGTTGGTTGCTCAGGGCAAGGAGATTTGGAGCCCTGCGAAGGCATACTATGTTCTGGATAAGCTCGCAGAGAATAATCTTCCAATGTGTATGAGTGAGATTACCATCACCTCGCCAAACTCGGACTATCGAGGCGAGATGATTCAGTCAATCGTAGCCGTAAACCTCTACCGTTTGTGGTTTAGCTATCCGAATATGACCGCTATCACTTGGTGGAACCTGGTTGATAATTGCGGATTTAGAGGTGAGCCTACAATCTCGGGCCTTTTCACTCGCGACATGAAGCCGAAGTTGGCATATCACGCACTCTACAACCTTATACACAAGGAGTGGCGTACAAATACAGAGGTTACACCTGACAGCGAAGGCAACATCGCTTGGCGCGGTTTCAAAGGCAACTACCGCCTTACTTGGACCGATGCATCGGGTAAAGAGCACACAGCAGAATATCATCTTAAATAACACTTAAAACTATGAAGAAAACTATTCTATTAGCAGTATCGGCTCTATTTATGGGCTATGCTGCACAGGCTCAGGAGCCGGTATTCCCACGCTCACAGGCGGAGGATACCAAGGGTTATATGAGCGAGGAGTATTGGAAAATTTGGAATCCTGAGGAGATGGCTCGCATCGATGCCGATATCGAGAAGTATCGTAAGGCTGACGGTGAGTTGGTACTCGAGAACCTTGGTCGCAAACGCGATGTTAAGATCGAGCAGATCGAGCACGAGTTTATCTTTGGTGCGCACATATTCAACTTCAATCAGCTCGGCAAGAAGGAGTATAACGATCGTTACAAGGAGCTTTACGGCACACTCTTCAACCGTGCAACAGTACCTTTCTATTGGAAGGAGTTCGAGTTGGAGCAGGGCAAGCCTCGTTTCGCTACCGAGTATCGCGACACCGAGGAGTTCTGGAACAAGTGCGCTGATCCTAATGCTGAGTTGCATTGGCGTCGTCCTTCGACCGATCAGATCGTAGAGTTCTGCGAGAGCAAGGGTATTCGCATGCATGGTCATGTTCTCGTTTGGGGTAACCGCAAATGGCAGATGCCTTATTGGTACAAGAACTTGATGTCGGAGGAGGAGCGAGCATCGTTCTCTCGCTACTTCCCTAACGAGCCTAATCGTTGGGCAAGCAAGGATGTTATATCAAAGGAGTGGACCTACATGTCGTTTGACGAGGCGGCGGCAACATTCTCTACTTTTATCAGAAACTTAGATACTGCGCTCGAGAACCGTATCAAGCAGATTGCAGAGCACTACAAGGGTCGCTTGCACAGCTACGATGTTGTGAATGAGAGCGCTGAGGATGTGAAAGATGATCTCATTCCTGAGAATCACGCTGCATCGAAGAGCCGCTACGGCATTATGAATGGCGACTATCCTTATAAGTCTTTGAAGTGGGCTGAGAAGTATTTCCCTAAGGAGGTTGCGCTCAACATCAACGACTATTTCAAGAAGCCAACCTATACCGAGCAGACAAACCGTCTTTTGGAGCGTGGCTGTAAGATTGATGTTATGGGCTTGCAGATGCACCTCTTCGACTTGAAGCTCTGCCAGGGTATCGCTGACGGCGCAAAGATTCAGACTCCGTCGCAGGTACGCCAGTATATTGGCTATGCAAATCAGACAGGCTTGCCATTGCACTTGAGCGAGATTACAATCACCGCTCCATCGCCAGATGAGCGCGGTTTGATGATTCAGGGTATCATCACACAGCAGCTCTATCGTTTGTGGTTCTCGCAGGAGAAGATGATTGGTATCACTTGGTGGAATGTTGTGGATGGTTGCGGTGCAAAGAAGGAGCCAACCGTATCGGGTTTGTTCACTCGCGAGATGCAGCCAAAGCCATCGTACTACGCGCTTAATCAGCTTATCAACAACGAGTGGAAGACCAACACCACCGTTCAGGCTGATGCAAACGGCAAGGTGCAGTTCCGTGGTTTCAAGGGCAAGTATCGCATCACCTACAAGGACAAGAAGGGTAAGACTCAGGTTGTAGAGTACACCTTGAAATAGGGTAGTGATACCCTAAAAGAATAGGCTGTCTTTTCGGACAGCCTATTTGTTTTCGATATATGCAATAACCTCTTCGGGTTTTGGTTTTGTAAACCACTGAATATCCTTGTCGCGACGGAACCAGGTCATCTGTCGCTTGGCATATCGGCGAGAGTTTCTCTTTATCAGTTCTATCGCCTCTTCGCGCGAGATTATGCCGTCGAAGTAGTCGAACAACTCGCTAAAGCCAACCGTCTGCAGGGCATTTAGGTGGCGCTGAGGGAACATTGCTCGCGCTTCAGCCTCCAGACCCTCCTCAATCATCATATCCACACGACGATTTATGCGATCATATAGCTCCTCGCGAGGGTAGTCGATACCTACCTTCACAATTTCAAAATAGCGCTGTTTCATGCCGCCTTTACGCAACGAGGAGTAGGGTTGTCCCGTTGTAAGGCAGACCTCCACTGCTCGCAATACGCGCTGAGGGTTGCACTTATCGACCTCGTTATAGTAGACCTCATCTAACTCGCGCAACTGCTCCACAAGCGATCCTAAGCCCTCAGTTTCGAGCCTTTTAAGCAACTCTTCTCGCAGTGCAGGCTCGGCATCAGGCAGATCATCCATGCCCTCGCATAACGCCTTAATATATAAGCCCGAGCCACCCACAGCAACAACCGTATCGTGCGTCTTAAACAGCTCCGCAAGGCGCTCCAATGCAACTCGCTCGTATGCTCCGCAGTTGAAATCCTCCGTAACATCGAGGCAATCCACAAGGTGATGCTCCACGCGAGATTGCTGCTCACGCGAAGGTTGTGCCGTACCTATCGCCATACCGCGATAGAACTGACGCGAATCGGTCGAGATAATAGGCGCACCAAAGTGCTCGGCTACGCCGATACTCAAATCGGTCTTACCCGAACCCGTAGCTCCGACAATTACAATAAGTCGTTTTCTACCACTCATCATCACCGTCGCTATCGCCATCAAAGCCGCCGAAGTCGTCCATCATCTCGTCGAAGATAGAGCCCGCATTCGAATCCACTGCATCCGGATCGTACTGATCAGGTACCGGTGCATTCTCGAACGCCACACGCGGATACGACAACGCCGGATTTGGCTCCGACGAGCCTACCAACTCGATATAGAAGGCACGCTCGGCAAAGATATCGAAGAGATAGATCAAGCGCGAATAGTCTGCAACGATAATCTCGGCCAGCGTAGTCTTATCCATCGGAAGCGGAGCGTCCTCACCCTCATAACCAGTATCGCCCATATCCATAAGCGTAAACTCGCGGCAACGCTGCCACTCCTCGTCGGCTGTAAAGAACGAAGCCATACAGTCGTCGTAACCAATCGACTTGATGATAAAGTCGTGGAACTCCGACAACTTCATCAACGGATCAACCTCGAAATCGCGAACGAAATTATCGTTCTCGTCGCTCAACATTCTAAATTTAAGAATCATAGTCTTTTTATGTTTGAGTTTTCTAAATATCGTGTGAAAGTGGGGGAGGAACACATCCTGCAGTGTCGAAATCGCCCCATTTCTCATCAATCGAATCTATCGTTGCAAACAACTCCGCAGGGTCGTTCAGCGTAACGAGCTTCATTCGTGTATCCTTGAAGTTTGGCAACCCCTTGAAGTAGTTGGACAAGTGACGGCGCATCTCCAAGACACCCACTCTCTCGCCCTTAACCTCGATAGACTTTGCCAGGTGCTCCTTCGCTATCGCCACGCGCTCCACAACACTCGGTTGTGGCATCGTTTCACCCGTATCGAGATAGTGGCGCACCTCGCGGAATATCCACGGACGACCATAAGTAGCACGACCAATCATTATGGCATCAACACCATAGCGGTCGAACATTTCACGAGCCTTCTCGCCCGAATCGACATCACCATTACCGATGATAGGTATATGAATCAGCGGGTTATTTTTGACCTTGCCAATCAGCGTCCAATCGGCCTCACCCTTATATAGTTGGCAGCGAGTACGGCCATGGATTGTGAGTGCTGCGATACCTACATCCTGCAAGCGCATGGCTATCTCCTCGATATTCTTCGAGTCGTCGTCCCAGCCAAGGCGTGTCTTAACCGTTACGGGCTTATTTACAGCTTCGACAATCTGCTTTGTCATCTCGACCATCAACGGTACATCGCGCATCATTCCCGAGCCTGCACCTCGGCCCGCGATCTTTTTCATAGGGCAGCCGAAGTTGATGTCTATAACATCGGGATTTGCAGTCTCGGCAATGCGTGCTGCCTCGACCATAGGCTCAATCTGATTGCCATAGATCTGAATAGCCACAGGGCGTTCAAAATCGTTGATATTCAACTTTGCACGCGACTTCCATGCATCGCGAATCAAGCCGTCGGAGGAGATAAACTCCGTAGTAACCATATCTGCGCCAAATCGCTTACAGATATAGCGAAACGAAGGGTCGGTAACATCCTCCATAGGTGCAAGGAACAAAGCCTCCTTGCGGAACTCTATATCGCCAATCTTCATCGGTGCTTATACATTTGGTATGAGTTAACAATGTTTTGCCACACTATATAGGC
>JAFZDR010000002.1 GCA_017561105.1 Alistipes sp.
ATATAACACCTAATAGTATCAATGTCGATAAAATTGATAAAATACCGCCTAAGTCTTATTGCGATTATGCCTTTATCGCTAATGTTCTTCCGACAAAGGGTATATTTGAGCTACTTCAGGCCTTTACCTCTATTAATGATAATGAGTTAAAATTACATATTGTAGGACCTTCAAGTGAAACGATACTTAAATCGCTAAATGAATATTCAGCCAAAGATAGTCGAATAAAATACTATGGGCGAGTGGATAACAATACGGCCATTCAATACTTGAAAGGCGTGGATGCGTTAGTTTTGCCTACATATTTCCCGGGAGAGGCTTTTCCAATTTCAATTTTAGAGGCTATGAGTTTTGGAAAATTTGTCATTTCAACTCCAAGGGCGGCAATTCGGGATATGCTAACATCTGAGGATGGTGAAGCGTGTGGATATTTAGTAAAAGAACAATCCGTATCCGATATAGTCGATGCAATAAAATGGTGCAGAACAAACCCGCATTTGGCCGATGTTATGTGTGAAAGAGCATATGCTAAGGTGTATAACAGCTATCGTATGGATGTTGTGTACGACTTGTATCGTAATCTGTATAGAAAAATTATAATTAGTTAATAGATAAATGTCAATCTTCAAAGACAAAGTCCTGTTGATTACGGGCGGTACGGGCAGTTTCGGAAATGCCGTACTTCGTAGATTCCTTGATTCGGACATCAAGGAGATTCGCATCTTCTCGCGCGATGAGAAGAAGCAAGATGATATGCGTCACGCGCTCCAAAACCCGAAGGTGAAATTCTACATCGGTAATGTGCGCGACAAACAGTCGGTAGATATCGCAATGCGCGGTGTCGATTATGTCTTCGCAGCAGCGGCCCTCAAGCAGGTCCCTTCGTGCGAGTTCTTCCCTATGGAGGCGACCATGACAAATGTTATCGGCGCAAACAATGTCCTTCTCTCGGCCATCGAGCACGGAGTGAAGAATGTTGTTGTACTCTCGACCGACAAGGCGGCCTACCCTATCAACGCAATGGGTATCTCGAAGGCGTTGATGGAGAAGGTGGCTATCGCCAAGGGCCGTGAGCTTGGTCAGGATGCTGCAACCACAATCTGCTGCACCCGCTACGGCAATGTTATGGCGTCGCGCGGTTCGGTTATTCCGTTGTGGGTTGAGCAGATGGAGCAGGGCAAGCCTATCACCATCACCGACCCCGAGATGACCCGCTTTATGATGACCTTGGATGATGCCGTAGATTTGGTAATCTACGCCTTCACACACGGAAAGAATGGCGACTTATTTGTTCAGAAGGCTCCTGCAGCAACCCTCTCGACTTTGGCCGAGGCGTTGAAGCAGACCTACGCGAAGATTGACCCTAAGTATGGCGACACCGAGGTTAAAGTTATCGGTACACGCCACGGCGAGAAGCTCTACGAGACACTCGTTACCCGCGAGGAGATGGCAAAGGCCGAGGATATGGGCGACTACTATCGTATCCCTTGCGACACTCGCGATCTGAACTACGACAAGTTCTTCGTTGAGGGCAACGAGGCTCTCTCGAAGATTGAGGATTACCACTCGCACAACACTCGTCGTCTCGATGTTGAGGGTATGAAGGAGTTGTTGTTGAAGTTGCGTTTCATCCGCGAAGACTTGGGCTTGCAGCCACGCGCTAAGGCACGCGAAATCCGTAGCGAGTAGAGGTATGTCGAAGATTAAAGTTATCGAGGGTGAGATATTCCGCGATGAGCGTGGACAGATCTCTTCGTTGAATGCCTTTCGCTTCCCCGGTGTGGAGCGTTGCTACTTTATCCACCACCCCGACAAGTCGGTAGTGCGTGGTTGGCACGGCCATAAGTTCGAGAAGAAGTGGTTCTACTGCATCAAGGGTTCGTTCACCGTTGCGCTTGTCGAGGTTGATAATTGGGAGAATCCGTCACCCGATTTGCAGGCGGAGATATTCGAGCTTTCGGAGAAGGAAAGCAATATAATCTGCGTACCCGAGGGTTATGCCAACTGCATCAAGGCGCACGAGGATGACTCTATCCTGCTTGTCTTCTCGGGTAAAATCTTGGAGGAGGCACTGCTCGACAGCTGGCGTTACGACAAGAATATGTGGGTCGATTGGTCAAAGTATTAAACTATGAAAATTTTGGTTACAGGCGCAAAGGGTTTTGTTGGAAAGAACCTCTGCGCACAACTTAAAAATATACGCGACGGCAAGGCAAGGTGCTACGGTGATGTGGCGGTAGAGGAGGTTTTCGAGTACGACATCGACTCTACGGCTGAGGATCTCGACGCATATTGCCGCGATGCGGAGTTTGTATTCAACCTTGCGGGAGTAAACCGACCTCAGAATACGGAGGAGTTTATGGAGGGCAACTTCGGCTTTGCATCTACTCTGCTCGAGACGCTCGAAAAGCACGAAAACAAGGCTCCTGTAATGCTCTCATCATCTATTCAGGCAACCCTTGCGGGCCGCTTTGGCGATAGCGAGTATGGTCGCAGCAAACGCGCTGGCGAGGAGCTCTTCTTTAATTATAGTGTACGCACAGGCGCGCGCGTGTTGGTCTATCGTTTTCCAAACTTGTTTGGCAAGTGGTGCCGACCAAATTATAACTCGGCAGTAGCAACCTTCTGCAACAATATCGCAAACGATTTGCCAATTACCGTAAATGATCGATCTACAGAGTTGGAGTTGCTCTACATCGATGACTTGGTAGATGAGATGATTGCCGCTTTGCAAGGCAAGGAGCACCACTGCGAGTTCGAGGGTGTCAACACTATTTTGTGCGAGGAGGGTCGCTACTGCGCAGTCCCTACGACACACAAGGCGACCTTGGGCGAGATTGTCGATCTGTTGGAGGCGTTCAAGGCGCAACCGCAGACACTTGTCGTACCCGAGATTCCGAACAACTCATTTGCAAAGAAGCTATACTCGACCTATTTGAGCTACTTGCCGAAGGAGAAGGTGTCGTTCGAGTTGAAGATGAACTGCGATGCGCGTGGCTCGTTCACCGAATTGTTGCGCAGCGAGAAGTGCGGTCAAGTGAGTGTAAACATCTCTAAACCGGGCATTACAAAGGGAGAGCATTGGCACAATACCAAGTGGGAATTCTTTATTGTGGTATCGGGCAAGGGTCTTATTCAGCAGCGTCGTGTCGGCTCTGACGAGGTGCTCAATTTTGAGGTGTCGGGCGACAAGATTGAGGCTGTACACATGCTCCCCGGCTACACGCACAACATTATAAACCTCTCCGACACAGAGGATTTGGTAACGGTAATGTGGGCAAACGAGGCGTTTGATCCGAATAAACCGGATACATATTTCGAGAAGGTAGAAAAATCCCTCTAACAAGATTTTAATAAAATAGATGGCTAAGAAATAAAAAGCTAATGGCTAATGGCCAATGGCTAAAAGCGAAATAATTATGGAACATAATTACAATAATGTAAAATTTGCCGATAATGGCAAGTTGAAACTCTTGATTATCGTGGGTACTCGTCCCGAGATTATCCGCTTGGCAGCAGTAATCAACAAGTGTCGCAAATACTTCGATTGTATCTTGGCGCACACAGGACAGAACTACGACTACAACCTCAACGGCATCTTCTTTCGCGATTTGAAGCTCGCCGAGCCCGAGGTATATCTCAACGCCGTGGGTGACGACCTCGGCGCAACCATGGGCAATATCATCAACTCGTCGTACAAGTTGATGGTGGAGATTAAGCCCGATGCGGTGCTCGTCTTGGGCGACACAAACTCTTGCCTTTCGGTAATTGGCGCAAAGCGTTTACATATCCCGATCTTCCATATGGAGGCAGGAAATCGTTGTTTCGACGAGTGCTTGCCTGAGGAGACTAACCGCCGTATCGTCGATGTTATCTCGGATGTAAATATCTGCTACTCAGAGCACGCGCGTCGCTACCTCAACGCATCGGGTGTAGCTAAGGAGCGTACCTATGTGAGCGGCTCGCCAATGGCGGAGGTATTGCACGAGAATCTTGCAGATATCGAGGCAAGCGACATCCACGCACGCCTGGGCTTGGAGAAGGGCAAGTATATCCTCTTGTCGGCTCACCGCGAGGAGAATATCGATACCGAGAAGAACTTTACATCGCTCTTTACAGCTATCAACAAGATGGCTGAAAAGTACGATATGCCTATTCTCTATTCGTGCCACCCACGCAGTCGCAATCGTTTGGCTGCAAGCGGTTTCGAGTTGGATAAGCGCGTTATTCAGCACGAGCCACTCGGATTTCACGACTACAACTGCTTGCAGATGAACGCCTTTGCTGTAGTATCGGATAGCGGTACTTTGCCTGAGGAGAGTTCGTTCTTCACAAGCGTAGGACACTCGTTCCCTGCGGTATGTATCCGCACCTCGACCGAGCGTCCCGAGGCATTGGACAAGGGCTGCTTTATCTTGGCAGGTATCGACGAGAAGTCGTTGCTGCAGGCTGTAGATACTGCGGTTGATATGGTTGCTAATGGCGACAACGGCATTCCTGTACCGAACTATACCGACGAGAATGTTTCAACCAAGGTTGTAAAGCTTATTCAGTCCTACACAGGCGTAGTTAATAAGATGGTTTGGCGCAAATAGTTCGCAGTACAATGACAAAAAAGCGAATTCTTCTTGTAACCCAATACTTCCAACCCGAGAACTTCAAGTGCAACGACATCGCATTTGAGATGCAGCGTCGCGGCTACGATGTTACGGTGCAGACTGCTATCCCGAACTACCCGCAGGGCAAGTTCTTCGACGGCTATGGCTTGTTCAAGCGCAGAACAGAGGTTGTAAACGGCGTTAAGGTGATACGAGGTTTTGTTATTCCTCGTGGTAAGGGTGGAAAGATAGGTCTATCGCTCAACTACTTGAGCTACCTCGTTTCATCGTGCCTTATTGCCTTATATCTCTCATTGCGTTATCGCTACGATGCGGTATTTGTACATCAAGTGTCGCCCGTTACTATAGGTGTAGCAGCAACACTCGTCAAGCGAATTCAGCGAATACCGATGTATTTCTGGGTTCTCGATCTCTGGCCCGAGAGCCTTACCGCAGCAATAGGTCTGCGCAACAAGTATATTCTCGGCTTCTTCTCTAAGATGGTGCAGTGGTTCTATCGCCGTTCCGACAAGATACTTATCAGCTCGAAGGGTTTCGAGAAGTCGATCTGTGCAAAGGGTGATTTTGCAGACAAGATAATCTACTTCCCGAATTGGATAGATTCGGCACTCACCACCACGGCAGATGTGGCAACGCCGGATGTACCGAGCAGTTTTGTGGCGATGTTCACAGGAAATATCGGAGCATCTCAGGATTTCGACACCATTCTCGATGCAGCCGAGCAGCTCAAGAAGCATAGCGATATACATATCGTAATCGTGGGTAATGGTCGCGATAGAGAGCGTGTCGAGAGCGAGATTTCCCGCCGCGAGCTCGGAGCTACGGTGCATTGCGTAGGCTCCTACCCTTTGGAGGCTATGCCGGCAACATTTGCTAAGGCCGATGTGCTGTTCGCAGCACTCAAGGATGAACCGATATTCGCCTTGACCGTACCTGCAAAGATTCAGGCCTATATGTCTACCGGGAAGCCTATTGTTACAATGATTAACGGCGAGGCAAAGGAGCTTATCGAGAGTGTAGGTTGCGGTATTGCGGTTGATGCGGGCAATGCAGAGGGTTTTGCCAAGGCAATTCTTGCACTGCAACAGATGAACAAAGAGGAGCGTGCCGAGATGGGCGCAAAGGGTCAGGCATTTGCTGCCCAGCACTTCAATTTCGAACTGCAGATGAATCTCCTCGAGGATATTTTAAATGATAGAGATGTCAAATAGAGTTGAAAATATACTCTTCCGACTTGTTCGTATCGCTATAGGCACCGAGGGTG
>JAFZDR010000064.1 GCA_017561105.1 Alistipes sp.
AGGGCTACTACGCCTTCAACTTTGCGGATGATGTATTGTTGGCAAATGTCTACAATGCCGATCCAAGCTGGAAGATTCAGGTCTACGAAGATGGCGTATACTCGGGCGATATGACCAAGTTGGCAGACTCGAATGTCAAGTACTCGACACTCGTAGGCACTTACACCAAGGCAGACCCTCGTCGTGCTGCAGATGGCGTAGTTACAAGCCACGATATGTATGTTGCAGGTCTCTTCTTGGGTTACTATGGTCGAAATCCAGAGAGCGCAGGCTCGTGGAGTATGTGTTACCACATGTATCAGTACATGCTCAAGAATAAGAATGCCTCGATTAAGGTCGTCGCTACCGATTGCTTTGGTAATCAGTACACCGAGACTGTCATTACCGAGGGTACAGACATTAGCTTGACAAAGAAACCATAGTGCTCTATGGTAGATATAAAGAGTGCGCAATCCGTTGTGGGTTGCGCACTCTCTTTATGCTGTTATTACGACACGGTTGGAGCTATCGTCTTGCCTCTTTTGCTTCGATAGTTTCGGTAGCGTGAGGAACGCGCAACAAACGCTCGCGCGGAATAAGCTTGCCTGTAGTCTTGCAGATGCCGTAGGTCTTGTGCTCGATGCGGATAAGCGCAAGCTCGAGGTTGCGGATAAACTTCGACTGGTGAGCAGCCAAACGCTCGCACTCCTCCTTCGACAGAGTGGCAGCACCCTCCTCGAGAACCTTGAAGGTCGGCGAGGTGTCCTCGGTGTCGTTGCCGTTTACTCGGCTGATTGTTGAGTGCAACTCCTCATAGTCGAGTCGTGCCTGCTCGAGTTTCTTTAGGATCAGCTCCTTGAACTCCGCCAATTCGGCGTCGGTGTAACGGGTTTTCTCTTGTTGTGCCATAATAAAGTCCTCCTATTTTTAGTGTTTCAGTTACCAAAATTAAATAGAATTTTTGATTTATCCAAATCTTAGACCAAAACATTTTGCCCCGCAACAATTTAAATAAGGAATTATATAACTTTTTTTCGGGTCGGGCAATAAAAGTGCTGTTTATTCGTTATATTTGCAGAGAACCTTAAATGAATATATGATTATGAAAAAGATGTTACTTTCAGCGTTGGCTGTTGCTGCGCTCGCAATTGTTCCGGCTTTTGCCGATGATGTTCCGGTTTCTGTACAAAAATTGCCGGCAGAGGCTCAAAAATTCTTGAAGACCCACTTCTCGCAGAGCAATGTTGTTACCGCTTTGCGCGATAGAGATTTTGCAGATAATGACTACACCGTAATTCTTGATAACGGAGTGAAAATCGAGTTCGGTTCGACCGGCAAATGGGAGAGCGTAAAGAGCCGTAACGGAGTGGTGCCTGCAAGCGTTATTCCTGTGAAGATAAGTGATTATGTATCAAAGCACTACAACTCGTTGGGTGTGGAGAAGATCGAGCGTAAGCGCTATGGCTACGAGGTGGAGTTGACCAACGATCTCGACATGAAGTTTGACCTTAATGGCAACTTCTTGGGCTTGGACGACTAATCCCTCGATGCGACTTTTGCAACATGGCAAATCCGGTAACGGGTTTGCTTTTTTTGTGCAGGGCATTTCCTATCAAAAGATAAAATTATCTTTTATGTCGCAATTTGTTCGCGAAATCTTTGCATATTTCGCCCAAATAGCCTAATTTTGTAAAGTTATAAGCTGAGCAACTAATATCAAAACTAAATATCATACAAAAATGCAAAGAGAAAACTTACTCAAACAACTCGAGAATACCGACAAGGTATGGGATATCGTTGTTGTAGGTGGTGGTGCAACAGGTCTTGGTTGTGCTGTTGATGCCGCATCGCGCGGTTACAGTGTTGCGCTCTTCGAGCGTGAGGACTTCGCAAAGTGTACTTCGAGCCGTTCGACTAAGCTCGTTCACGGTGGTGTGCGCTATCTCCAGAAGTTGGAGGTTGATTTGGTTCGCGAGGCTTTACATGAGCGTGGTTTGATGAAGCGTAATGCTCCACACCTCGTTAAGGATCAGGCTTTCGTGATCTCGAACTACAGTCACTGGGAGAACTTCCTCTACTTCTGCGGTTTGACAGTTTATGACATTCTTTCGTTCGGCTTCGGCTATGGTCGTTCGCGTTTTATCACAGCTAAGACTCTTCGTCAGTATCTCCCAACTTCGGTTGCAGAGGGCTTGAAGGGTGGCGTTGTTTACCACGACGGTCAGTTCGACGATGCTCGTATGGCTTGTAACTTGGCTCAGACTTGCGTAGAGCAGGGTGGTGTTGTTGCTAACCGCACCGAGGTTGTCAGCCTCTTGCACGACGAGAAGGGCAAGGTTGCAGGTGTTGTTGTTAAGGATCTCCTCACAGGTAAGGAGTACACAGTAAAGGCTAAGGCTGTTATCAATGCAGCAGGTTGCTTCGTAGATGAGATTCTCCAGATGGATGAGCCTGGTCAGCCTAAGATGGTTGTTCCTTCGCAGGGTGTTCACATCGTTCTCGATATGAAGTTCTTGCAGAGCGACTATGCAATCATGGTTCCTAAGACTTCGGATGGTCGCGTATTGTTCGCAGTGCCTTGGCACGACAAGGTAGTAGTAGGTACTACCGATATTCAGCGTCCAACCGCTGAGAGCGAGCCACGCCCACTCGACGAGGAGATCGACTTTATCCTTGAGACAGCAAGTCACTATATGACTCCGGCTCCTACACGCGCCGACATCGTTTCGGTATTCGCAGGTCAGCGACCACTCGCAGCGCCTAAGAAGGAGGGCAAGAAGTCGAAGGAGGTTTCGCGTTCGCACAAGGTTATTGTTTCGGATAACGACCTCATCACAATCACAGGTGGTAAGTGGACTTCGTACCGTAAGATGGCTGAGGATACAGTTGATAAGGCTATCAAGTTGGGTAAGGTTGAGAAACGTAAGTGCGTAACTCGCCGATTGAAGGTTCACGGCTGGCGTCCAAATCCAAACTTGGCAGACCACATGTATGTTTATGGTGCTGATGAGCCTGCAATCCTCGATATGATTAAGCAGAATCCGGCTCTCGGTGAGAAGCTTTCGGAGAAGTACGACTACACTGTAGCTGAGGTACTCTGGGCAGTTCGTCACGAGATGGCTCTCACAGTGGATGATGTATTGGCACGCCGCGTTCGTCTTCTCTTCGTTGACGCTCGCGAGGCTCAGAAGGCAGCTCCACGCGTAGCTCAGATCTTGGCTGAGGAACTCGGTCGCGATCAGGCTTGGATCGACGAGCAGGTTGCTTCGTTCGTAGAGCTTGCTTCACACTACTATGTAGCATAAACCGCCTAATAAGGTATTTTCTGCGTTACGCTTGTTTCGCAATTTTATAAAAAGAAAAGAATGACGACATCACTGCCGTCATTCTTTTTTATTGCTTGAACTTTATCTTCGAGGATGTCGGAGCGCAGATGCCGTCGCCACTCTTGCCCATTCGCAATACGCCATCTGGGGCGGTTGAATTTGAGGTTGAGTAGTCGATGCGATAGGGTTCAATATAGGCGTTGCGCCATTTCGCCTTTTTGCCATCGATAATGGGGTAGGCGTGGTAGCAGAAGAATCGTTTACCCTTGGCATCTTTGAGGAAGAAGGCGTGGCCTGCACCACGCAGATTATCGCTGCCTACGGAGGTGAAGATTGGATTTCGATTATACTTTATCCACGAAGTCGTAAGTAGCGGATTGGCATAGTCGCCCTGTTCGCGACGCAGGGTAAGTTGCCCAATTCCGTAGTCCGACCAATAGCCACTGCCGCTATAGGTGATATAGATCTCTCCATTGTCGCCATATACCGCTGTGCCGCCCTCCACTACGCGAGGGTGGGTCTTACTTGAGCCTCGGAACTCCCACTTCTGTGTAGGTGTGGTGACGATGCCGCGCTCGCCTTCGACCTGCCATGGCGAGGATATCTTCGATATCATAATCTTCTGGTAGAACTTGCCTAATCCCTCTCCGCGACCGACCTCTTCGACCCAGGTGAGGTAGACTCCGCGATATTTGCCCGCAGGGATGCGTAGTATGCTTGCACCTACACACCAAGTGTCCAGCACCTCGCCACGCTCGTTTAGTAGTGGCTGGCTGTGCTGTTGAGTCTTTGTTGCGGGGTTGCCATAGGGGCCTTGAATATCGCCGCTGAGCGATTTTAGAACTACGGTTTTGATCGCGCGACTTGATGTTTTGCCATTCTCGACCACCTTTTTGCGCAGTGCAAAGTAGAGATACCAACCCGACATACCGGGAAACTCCTCCTCGGAGAAGTAGTGTATCTCGGGCGACCAGGTGCCGTTGATTGTAGCATCCTCGCCAAATAGCATCTTGACCGTAGGATCTTGCTTAGAGTCGTAGATGATATTATCCCTCAGCTTGTGGTGCTCGGTCGATAGGTTGTCGAGTGATGCCCCCTTAATCAATGCCAAGCGCGATGCTCCGGTCATTGTAAGGTAGAAGTGACCATCCTGAAAGATAAGGCAGGGGTCTGCCGTACCTTTGCGAATGAGAGTACCGCATAGTGGTTTGCTCTCTGCCGACGAAAACAGTAGTACAACGGCTATAAATAGCGATATGATTCGCTTCATATTGCGTTGTCGTTTAGTTGTTGAGGAACTTCTCTATTCTGCGTTGCTTGCAACTCTTGCGAGGAAGTGCAGGGTCGAAAATCTTGTAACCTATCGATACTCCTATCTTCGATGGCAGCCACTCGGCCGAACCGTTGAATGGGTCGGGGTATTTAGGCTCGCGTTGGTGGCGAGGAAAGAGGTTTATTTCGCCATTTGCGAAGTAGTCGTTATACCAACTCCACATACGATCGAATGCAAAGAATGCATCCACTACCCATCGCTCCTTGAAGGTGTGCGAGTAACCTATGCCAATACCCGCCATCATTCCAAATCCGCGACCAAAGCCCTGCTCAAAAGAGATTATCTTATTATTATTAAATAGGTATGGGCGCGTCATATCGAAAGCCTGCATGCCGACATTGGCACTGACATAGAATCCGCGAGCCTCGCGCTTGATATAGAAGCGGTACTCGGTCTGGAGAATTCCGAATAGGGCGTGGATATCGTTGCGATCTCCCCACTTGATAGTTTTGTAGGGCGAGAACATTGGGTCAATCGAGATTGACGAGTGTGGGCCCACCACAAACTCGAGCTGTGGGTTTATAACGCCTGCAACGGCATATAGTGCATTGAGCTTGGCGTATATCTGTGCTTGCGACACTTTAGGCACTACAACCATGGCCACTGCTGCTATCACTGCAAATATCTTTCTCTTCATAGTCTTTGGGTTGAAGTTAAGTTGGTTACCCCGAAATGAAAAAAACCTTCCACACGCCGTGTGAAAGGTTTCTTGTGAGGTCTGAAGCGGATTCGAACCGCTGTACGAGGTTTTGCAGACCTCTGCCTAGCCACTCGGCCATCAGACCATTTTTTCCATTTCGGTCTGCAAATATACAAACTTTTCTTCAATCTCCAAAATTTAATTCACTTTTCGTTAAATAATTCACACTTTTCTTGGCAAAATTCGTTCTAAAGGGCTGAAAATCGCCCGAAAAAGTCTCTATCTTCAACTTTTTTAGTGCTTCATCTTCGGGAAAATAGGTGCGGTAGGGGCGATTTTGATGCGATTTTTGCCTTTATGGAAAAATTATTTGGTGAGAGTGTGTACAATCTCAAAAAAAAGAGTTACCTTTGCGGGCTATTTATTAACTAATTAAACATTTTACGATTATGCCAAAAATGAAAACAAATGCCGCTGCTAAAAAGCGTTTCGCTTTCACCGGCACAGGTAAGATCAAGCGTAAGCAAGCTTATCACAGTCACATCCTGACAAAAAAGACTACAAAGCAAAAGCGTAACC
>JAFZDR010000065.1 GCA_017561105.1 Alistipes sp.
ATGTGGCGAGCGATGGCGAGCAATATACGCTCAATCTTATCGACACCCCGGGACATGTCGACTTCTCGTATGAGGTGTCGCGAGCTATCGCTTCGTGCGAGGGTGCATTGTTGATTGTGGATGCTTCGCAGGGTATTCAGGCGCAGACTATCTCGAACCTCTACCTCGCATTTGGTAACGATTTGGAGATTATCCCTGTATTGAACAAGATCGATATGCCGTCGGCGATGGTCGATGAGGTTAAGGATCAGGTTGTGGATCTGCTCGGTTGCGACCACGACGATATCCTCTGTGCATCGGGTAAGACCGGCGAGGGTGTGCCTGAGATTTTGGAGGCTATCGTAAAGCGCATCCCTGCCCCAAAGGGCGACGACAATGCTCCGTTGCAGGCGTTGATTTTCGACTCTGTATTCAATCCGTTCCGCGGAATTATCGCATACTACCGTGTATTCAACGGTACAATTCGCAAGGGCGAGCATGTTAAGTTCTTCAATACGGGCGAAGAGTACGACGCCGACGAGATTGGCGTTTTGAAGTTGAAGATGCAGCCGTGCAAGGAGATTAAGGCGGGCGATGTGGGATATATCTGCTCGGGCATCAAGAACTCGAAGGATGTGAAGGTGGGTGATACCATTACCTCGGTTGCAAACCCTTGTACTGAGGCTATTGCAGGTTTCGAGGATGTTAAGCCGATGGTCTTTGCGGGTGTCTATCCTGTTGAGGCCGATCAGTACGAGGATTTGCGTGCTTCGCTCGAGAAGTTGCAGCTCAATGATGCTTCGCTCACATTCGAGCCTGAGAGTTCGTTGGCTCTCGGTTTTGGTTTCCGTTGCGGATTCTTGGGCTTGCTCCACATGGAGATTATTCAGGAGCGCCTCTATCGCGAGTTCGATATGGATGTTATCACTACCGTACCGAATGTGTCGTATAAGATTACAACCACCATGGGCGATGTTGTCGAGGTGCACAACCCGTCGGGTTTGCCTGAGGTTACAAAGATCGACAAGATCGAGGAACCTTACATCTTGGCGCAGATTATCACCAAGGCGGACTTCCTTGGCCCTGTGATGAAGTTGTGTATCGACAAGCGAGGTATCCTCAAAAATCAGACATACATCACTCAGGATCGTGTAGAGGTTAATTTCGAGATGCCGTTGTCGGAGATTGTCTTCGACTTCTACGATAAGTTGAAGAGTATTTCGAAGGGTTACGCTTCGTTCGACTACCACCGTACGGGTTACGAGATTAGTAAGTTGGCGAAGTTGGATATCCTCCTCAATGGCGATCCGGTGGATGCGCTCTCATCGTTGATCTACGCAGACCACGCCTACGACTTTGGCCGCAAGATGTGCGAGAAGTTGAAGGAGTTGATTCCGCGTCAGCAGTTCGATATCGCTATTCAGGCGGCTATTGGTGCGAAGATTATCGCTCGTGAGACTGTGAAGGCGGTGCGTAAGGATGTAACCGCGAAGTGTTACGGAGGTGATATCTCGCGTAAGCGTAAGTTGCTCGAAAAGCAGAAGGCCGGTAAGAAGCGTATGCGTCAGATTGGTCAGGTGCAGGTACCACAGACTGCATTCTTGGCAGTGCTTAAAATGGAATAAGTTATGGCAAAAAGAACAATTATAGACCTCTTCGAGGGTACTGTCGCGCAGTATGGCGACAAGGAGTTTTTGGTGGAGAAGCACGGCAGCAAGTGGGACTCTACCACATACAACGAGGCCAAGTGCGAGGTTTTGCGCATTGGTGCAGGTTTGGTGGCACTCGGTATCGAGCCTAAGCAGACGATCTCCATCTTGTCGGAGGGTTGCAACAACTGGATCCTCTCGGAGTTGGGATTGTTGTATGCGGGTGCAATCAGCGTTCCGTTGTCGATAAAGTTGGAGGAGTCGAACGACTTGTTGTTCCGCCTTCGTCATGCCGATGTTGTGGCAATTTTTGTGTCGCAGTATCAGTTGCCGAAGATTCGTCGTATCAAGGATCAGTTGCCGCTCTTGAAGCATATTATTGTCTATGATGATATTGCACTCGAGGAGGGCGAGATGTCGTTGGAGTCGTTGAAGAAGATGGGTGACGAGGTGCTTGCCGAGCGCAAGGAGGAGTTCTTGGCGATTGGTAAGGCTATCGAGAACGACGACTACGCAACAATTACCTACACATCGGGTACAACAGCCGATCCTAAGGGCGTAGTATTGACACACCGCAACTACACTGCAAATGTCGAGCAGGCGCAGTCGCGTATCACTCTTCCGTCTGATAAGCGCACCTTGATTATCCTTCCGCTCGACCACTGTTTTGCACATGTTTGCGGATTCTATATCATCATCGCCTGCGGTGCTTCGGTTGCTACCGTTCAGGTGGGTAAAACTCCACTCGAAACGCTCCGCAATGTGCCGGTTAATATCCGCGAGGTTAAACCATACTACCTGCTTTCGGTCCCTGCACTTGCGAAGAACTTCCGCAAGAATATCGAGGGTTCAATTCGTGCAAAGGGTGCCACTACCGAGAAGTTGTTCCGCTTTGCGTTGAAGACAGCATACGAGTATAACCAGGATGGCTACTCGAAGGGTAAGGGCTGGCGTTTTGTATTGAAGCCACTTGTGGCGTTGTTCGATAAGATTCTCTTCAGCAAGGTGCGTGAGGCATTTGGTGGCGAGTTGCAGTTCTTTGTGGGTGGTGGCGCGCTCCTCGATGCGGAGTTGCAGCGATTCTTCTACGCTATCGGCGTACCAATGTACCAGGGCTATGGTCTTTCGGAGGCTACACCTATCATATCGACTAACACATACGGCAAGAAGCAACACCGCTTCGGCTCGTCGGGACAGCTTATTCAGCCACTCGACTTGCGTATTCTCGACGACGAGGGTCGCGAGATGCCTGTTGGCGAGAAGGGTGAGATTGTTATCAAGGGCGAGAATGTTATGGCCGGCTATTGGAAGAACCCTTCGGCTACGGCTGAGACCGTTATCGACGGCTGGCTCCATACGGGCGATATGGGATATATGGGTAAGGATGGGTTCCTCTATGTATTGGGTCGCTTCAAGAGCCTCTTGATTTCGAGCGATGGCGAGAAGTACAGCCCGGAGGGTATGGAGGAGGCTATGGTTGATAAGTCGCCATATATCGATCAGATTATCCTTCACAATAACCAGAATCCATACACTGTTGCTGTTGTAGTACCAAACAAGGATGCCTTGCGCAAGGCTGTAGGTGCCGATGCTGCTAAGGCTGCCGAACTTATCGACGCAGAGATTCGTAAGTATCGTACCGGTGGCGAGTTTGGCGAGGAGTTCCCTGACAGATGGCTGCCTGCGGCATTGGTGATTGTTGACGAGGCCTTCTCGGAGAAGAATGGCTTGGTAAACAGCACAATGAAGGTTGTCCGCAATAAGGTGGAGGCCCACTTCAAGGTTCGTATCGACTACGCTTATACCGCAGAGGGTAAGCAACTGCTTAACGAGAAGAACTTGGAGTCGTTGTCAAAGTTGCTCTAAAGAATAGTAGAATATAATAAAATGGGGAGCCAATCGGCGCCCCATTTTATTATTAGTCGATAATACAATAGCGTCTTTTGCTTTTGTCTATCGCTTTTGCCGCTCGTGGCAAGAATAGATAGTAGTGTTTGTCAAGATACTCATACCATAGGTTATCCAGTTTCTCTGCTTGCTCGGATGAGAGAAGTCGTCCTGACGACCCACCGCTCCATTCGAAGTCTGGAATAGCCTCCGATAGCTTTTTTGTTGTTAGCAATGGACATCGTTGAGGGAGAATCATATGTTTTATCTTTAAATCGACATAAAGAATTTTCTCTCTCTTGCCATCTCTCCAATCTTGCCCAAGATGTGGTTTCGACTTGAATGTACCCGACATCACAACTCCGCATTTGCCCTTACCGACCTTGACCATGTAGAAGTTATCTCCCTTCCGAGCTTCTCTCCACTCTGCAATACTCCAATCAAGTTTAGTATCTTCTTCATTGGATAGTCGATAAAGATCACAATCAAATTCTGTTTGAGAGTATGAAGAAATTTTAGGATTCCACATTAAAATATATGTGCGCTGATTTATGCGCTTTTTAGGCTTTTTCTCAGTGTAGTGCAATGATGTCCTCATATCTGATATATTTTTAGGTTATGGTGCAAAGATATGACTGTATTTTGACAATTTATGTCAAATGTAGTATTTTTTTATAGATAATAGCCCTAAATAAATAAGGACCTCCGAGCGGAAGTCCTTATTTATTATATATAGATAGGTATAACCTATCGGTACTGCAAGCCCTTGACCTCGGTCCAGCGGCCATCGGTGCCCACCTCGACAGGTGAGAACGATGCGTACCAGA
>JAFZDR010000066.1 GCA_017561105.1 Alistipes sp.
CAAGATGCGCCACCAATATTTTCTTATCCACTTCAATAGTTTTTTTAGTATTTTAGCTGCATATTTATCTGTGGTAATAATACCATTTTTAAGCATTGCAACCAAAGAATCTTGATTATCATTATTTATGTTGGATAATTTATATTCTAATTCACCACCACAATATTGGCAGAACTTAGAGTCTGCATCTATCAATTTTCCACAGTGTTTGCAATATATAGTATGGTGTTTCATTATTATATTAGTTCTTGTATTTTTTATTTTGAATTTTACAAAATTAAGAATTTATTTTTGATTGAGCAAAAAAACTCTCGTCTCTCGTCTCTCGTCTTTCGTCTTTTTATTATCTTTGCACAAATTAATGGCTAATGGCTAAGAGCCAATGGCTAAAAGCAAAAAGATTATGGCAGAGGCTAAAAAGGCATATGTCTGCCGCGAGTGCGGCTACGATGCTCCGAAGTGGCTCGGTAAGTGCCCTTCGTGCGGTGCGTGGAATACATTTGATGAGTTGGTAGTAGCAAAGAAGGGCTCTTCGGTGGCTGCGGCGGTAACTTCGTCTGCTGTGCCGAAGGCTAAACCGCAACGAGTGCGTGATATCGAGGTTGGTACTACAAATCGTATGGATGTAGGCCAGAGCGAGGTTAATCGTGTGCTTGGTGGAGGACTTGTGCCAGGCTCGGTAATACTCGTAGGTGGTGAGCCGGGTATCGGTAAATCGACCCTTGCATTGCAACTCGCCTTGGCGGAGAATGGCCTGCGTACTTTGTATGTCTCGGGCGAGGAGTCGGCCGAGCAGATTAAGATGCGTGCCGAGCGTCTTGGTATCCACAACGAGGAGTGTGTTATCTATACCGAAACCCTACTCGAAAATATCGTCGCGCAGTGCGAGGCGATAAAACCCGATATGGTGGTTATCGACTCTATCCAGACAATCTACACCGATTTGGTCGATGCCTCGGCAGGTAGCGTGTCGCAGATTCGTGAATGTGCCTCTACACTCTTGAAGTATGCAAAGGGTAGTGGTACACCTGTATTTATAATAGGTCATATCACCAAGGAGGGCACAATTGCAGGCCCGAAGGTGTTGGAGCATATTGTCGATGTGGTATTGCAGTTTGAGGGCGATGGAAATAATACCTATCGCATCTTGCGCGGTATAAAGAATCGTTTCGGTGCAACCTTCGAGATTGGTGTATTCGAGATGCTCGAGAAGGGCCTTCGTTCGGTCGAAAATCCTTCGGAGGTGCTCTTGTCGCACTACGATGAACCTTTGTCGGGTGTTGCCGTAGCAGCTACGGTAGATGGCATACGCCCATATCTCTTGGAGGTGCAGGCCTTGGTGGGTACTGCAACTTATGGCACACCGCAGCGCAACGCTACGGGCTACGATTCGCGACGAATGAATATGTTGCTTGCGATTTTGGAGAAGCGCGTAGGATTGAAGATGTTCCAGAAGGATGTATTCCTCAATTTTGCGGGTGGATTTAAGGTTTCGGATACAGGCCTTGACCTGGCAGTCGTTGCAGCCGTGTTGTCGTCATATTTTGATCGTCCGATAAACGATGGTATTGCTCTTGCTGGCGAGATTGGACTTTCGGGAGAGGTGCGACCTGCACCGCGTACCGAGCAGCGTATCAGCGAGGCTGCGCGTCTTGGCTTTAAGAAGATTATAGTTTCGGGCTATGCGGCTCTACCTAATAAAAAGATAAAGGGTATTGAGGTAGCTCGAATAAATACCGTAAGCGAGCTTGCTCGTCATATCTTCGGAACGGAGAGGGTAGAGTAAAGTAAAAGGCGACCAATTGGTCGCCTTTTTTAGTGGGTAGCCTCATACCACTCGGTCTTCTTCCATTCGTCGGCACAGAAGTGAATCATTGCCGAGGTTGTTGTACCCGAGTAGCTGTTTATATCGTGCATTGTAGCATCGTATGCCGAGTAGAACTTATCGGTATGATAGAGCGATGTTACACTCTTCGCAAGTTGGGTCTTAAATGCTGCTGCAGCATTGCTGTCTGCACACGACTGTTCAACAAAGTCGCCCAAGTCGTAGAAGATGTGTACAGGATTACTACTGCTGCTAAGTCCGTCGTAGTATTGAACATTGTCGAGTGAAAATTCCTCTTTAACAGCAGCATTATTTACACTCTTCATTGCTGCGGCAAGCGCCTCCAACTCGGCTGTATGGGTGATGGCAACACAAGCCGAACGAATACCTACTACGCTATCGTCAGTCTTGTAGTGGTCGACAAACTCTTTGCAAATATTGTTCAAGTCGTACGATTTACCGTTGTCGGTGAACATATACTTTGCCACCTTTGAATACGGAAATCCCGAACCCATAATCTCGCAAGGTGAGCCTACAATGTATTTTGTGATATTGCGCAGAGCGTAGGCACTCTCGATATTACCCATAAAACATGCATCAAAGAGTATATACTCAAGCTTAATATCATTTGCTGCGATAGCGGTGGCAATCTCCTCCACATCGTACATCTTGCTAAACTCTCCGGGAGCAGTACCATCTCCGAGATGACGAGTGAGAGCACCCTCAGGCTTCTGCCACAACTGCAACGGTATGGTGTAGCCCATCTTCTTGAGCTTTGCCGACTGAGTCTCGACAAAATACTTCGATGTCCATCCGTGGCCGTGCGATCCAATGATTAACGAATACTTCTCGGCCGGAGCAAACTCCTTCATATTGCGGATAACATCCTCGAAGGTGTTGGATGTGTAAGGAGTGGAGAGCGAGATACTCTTTACCTCCTCCTTAACAGCTTTACCATATACGCTGTCGTAGCGCAATTCGTACATAGTTGCAGCATCTGTCTTGTCGGTGAGGGTTACAATAACGCGTGCATCATATTGTATGTTGCGGCTAAGCGCTTCGAGCATATTATCAATGTTAGTGGTGTAATATGGGTAGCGAAGACTTGTGCCTATAAAGTAGAACATCAATGTCTGCGATGCCTTTGCCTTCTGCTGATACACCTCGATAGAGTTGCAGGTGTCGGGCGTATCTTTCAGCTTGATCTCTATTTCACCCAACAATACCTGCTTGTCGCTATTGTTATCGACAAGTGCTGTTACAACATATCGTTTATCGCCGTCGGGTGTTACCGCAAAGGAGCTGCTGTTGTAGCTTATCTCTATATCGTACTTGGAGTTTACGCTGAAGCTGTTTTCGCCACCTTTACGACCTGGAAGAAGTACGCAACTACGGTCAAATGAGATAGCTGCCAACTGAATAACCTCAATCTTTAGGCGCTCTTGAACTACACCATTGACCTTAAACTCGATATGGCCGATATTGAGATCATCGATCAAAAGGTTTCGCTCGTTTGCGGTGATGGTGATTGTGTACTCCGTAAAACCGCCGTTATCCTTCTTGCCAGTGATTTTAGCCTCGAACTTGTCGCTGCTGCGAACCAACTCTATATCCTCGATATTGCACTTGCTCTTGAATGTAACGCTACTTTTCGAGCCCTCTATCGATTCTATGTTTACTTTGCGATTTTTTGCGATAATCTGAGGGAGCTGATGTGCCGATATGCCGACAAAACGAGTCTTCTTAAGCTTGAAATTTAGATCGCTTAGACGGATAGTGTCGCCTGTGTTGTTTGTCGATAACGGCTTAGCCTCGACTCTGATAACCTCGTTGCCGAGAGTGGCGTGGCCGCTTGTAGGATCGCAGGTGAAACCACTATAGTCGATAATGCTCCAATCGTAGTTGGATGTAAACGAGAAGGTGCTGCTAACACCCTCTCTGCCATCAAGCATAAGCTTCTCGTTGGATATGCCGCTTACAATTCTGAAATCCTTGCCGGTAACTCCGTCGCCTTGAACGCAGCTGCTTTGCAAGAGAGATGCGGCTGTTGCTAAAACTACGATTATTGCAAATTTTAATCTATTCATCTTTTAATGGTTATTTGTATTCGCGCGGCTTCAAATTGTTAAACTGCCAAGTGCGCTCGCGCTGGAATGTATAATTCTCAGGTTTATTCCAATAAACCCTGCTATAGTCAAAATAGAATCCTTTAACCTTGTTCTGAGGTGCCGTAAACGGTACAAACTCAACGGTGCGACTGATAATACTACTCTTTCTATATTCGATACCCTTCGATGCAATGTAGTCCAAGCCGTGCGAGAACATAATAATGTGCATCGGGCTCTTCTCCTTTAATCCGTCGCCCGATTGCTCAATGCAGTTCAGAATACCTTGCAAGTGGTCTGAATAGGCCAACTCTCGCACTCGATCTCCCGATGTGCCGTAGGCATAGACCATAATGTTGAGCAGTGTAGGCGAGAATGGATCGTGCTCCATTGCTGCAATGCCTGCCGCTATCAACTCGTCGATATCGTGCACCGATGGGGTGTCGATAGAGATTCGTGCCATAATCTCCTGCACGCGCGTCATCGAAGGATTTGCCTCGAGTGGCTTGTATGCAGGCTGAAAGGCGTAGCCGTAGTAGAGGTGGTGATACTCCTCCTCGGACATCGGCTTGCCCTCCTTGTATCGCAACATCAGGTTAGGGTAGTAGAATGGTGAATCCACATTGTTGATATTGGCGAAAATGAGGTCGTTGTTTGGCGTAACGGCAAAAGCCGATACTGCAACAAACAAGGCTAAAAGTGTTGAATAAAAGCGCTTCATAACTCTCTTTTCGACCAATAACGAATGTCAGACTACTTTTCGTACTCGGCAACCAATGTTTCTATCTTCTCCAATAGAGCGTCACTACCAGATACAAGTGGCAGACGCATAGTGTTCGAGCATACTACCTTTGCGTGAAGGAGAGTCTTGATGCCTACAGGATTGCCCTCCTCGAAGAGTGCAGAAATAATGCCGTCGAATGCCTTCAACTTTGCGTCAGCCTCGTCGGTATTGCCCTCCAATGCAAGACGAACAATCTCCTTTGTTTCGGCAGGATAGGCGTTTGCCAATACCGAGATTACGCCATCACCTCCGAGCTTTACAACCTCTACGGTCAAACCGTCATCGCCCGATACGAGAAGAAAATCGCTTGGCAACAACTTCTTTATCTCGGCCATCTGTGCCAAGTCGCCCGAAGCCTCCTTTACTCCGATTACATTCTCGCACTCTGCTGCAATTCGTGCAATTGTCGCAGGGGTCATGTTGATACCTGTTCGTCCCGGTATGTTATAGAGCATAACCGGCAGTGGCGATGCCTCGGCAATAGCTTTGAAGTGCTGATACAAACCCTCCTGATTAGGCTTGTTGTAGTATGGGTTGACGCTCAAGATGGCATCGTAGCCCGACAAATCCCAAGTGCGGAGTGTGGTAACGACATCGTGGGTGCAGTTACCGCCTACGCCCACCATAAGGCGTACACGCCCTGCCACGCGCTCGCGTACAAAGCGAATAAGAGCCTTGCGCTCATCTTTGGTGAGGGTAGGGGTCTCGCCCGTAGTGCCAAGTACGAGGATGTAATCCACGCCACCCGCTATGAGGCTATCGACAACTCTCGCAACCGCAGCAAAATCTACCGCGCCATTCTCCATAAATGGAGTTACGAGAGCTACTCCTAATCCCTTGAAAATATCTCTATTCATATCTCTTATCGTCTAAAACAGGCTTCCCTGTATGATAGTTTCTTCTTTTTTCTCCTCCGCAGTAGTAACGGAAGGTTGTGCATTGTTATTTTGGTTGTGGCCACCAATAAGTGCAATAAAATCGCTCTCCGAAAGGATTGTTACACCCAACTTCTCGGCCTTCTGCAACTTTGCAGGTCCCATATTCTCGCCCGCAACGATAAAATCGGTATTGGCTGATACTCCCGATTGGTTCTTTCCGCCGTGCAACTCAATCAACTCCTTCAACTCGTCGCGAGTGTGGTCGAGGAACTTTCCCGATATAACGATATTTTTGCCCTCCAAGCAGTTCGAGTGCAATACCTTTGCCTCCTCCTCGAATTGTAAGCCTGCTGTGCGAAGTCGCTCGATAATGGCAATATTCTTCTCGTCGGCAAAGTATTCCAAAATTGCATCGGCAATCTTATCTCCTACCTCCTCTGCCTCGAGCAACTGCTCTTTGGTCGCCGACATTACGGCGTTGAGGGTCTTGAAGTGTGCTGCCAGATATTTCGCTGTGGTTTCGCCCACAAAACGAACGCCCAAGCCAAACAATACTCGCGCAAAAGGTACACTCTTCGATGCGTTTATGCTGCGGATGATATTATCTGCCGATTTCTCGCCAAGGCGTGGCAATACGGCCAAATCTACCGCCTTCAAATCGTAGATGTCGGCGATGTTGTTCAACAATCCGCTCTCGTGCAACAGCTCTACGGTTTCATTGCCTAAGCCGTCGATGTCGAGAGCCTTGCGACGAATAAAGTGAACTATGCGACCGAGAATCTGCGGACGGCAACCACCCTGGTTAGGGCAGTAGTGCTTTGCCTCACCCTCGTAGCGCACAAGCTCGGCGCCGCACTCGGGGCAATTTGTAATATACTCGAAAGGTTTGCTCTCATCCTTGCGCTCCGACAGCTCAACCCCTGTAATCTTCGGGATAATCTCTCCGCCCTTCTCCACATAGACCATATCGCCAAGGCGGATATCCAGCAACTCAATCTGCTCGGCATTGTGGAGTGTAGCTCGCTTAACCACTGTGCCTGCCAACAAAACCGGCTCGAGATTTGCCACAGGTGTGATTGCTCCCGTGCGGCCAACCTGGAAATCTACGCTCACAAGGCGAGTCAGGGCTTGCTCGGCCTTGAACTTGTAGGCTACAGCCCAACGAGGTGATTTGCTTGTAAAGCCTAAACGACGGCGCTTTGCAAAGTCATTTACCTTGATGACTATTCCGTCAGTAGGGTATGGCAACTCCTTGCGTGCGGTGTCCCAATACTCGATAAACTCCTGAATCTCCTTTGCCGAACGGCAAATGCGAGCATGCTCCGACACCTTAAATCCCCAACGACGCGCCGACTCCAACGCCTCCCAATGTGTTGAGAATGGCAATTCGCGCGATGCAATCTGATAGAGTGTGCAATCCAAACCGCGCTTTGCCACAATCGAAGATTGTTGCTGTTTGAGTGTTCCCGCTGCTGCGTTGCGAGGGTTGGCAAAGAGTTGCTCGCCTGCAGCCTCGCGCTCGGCATTGAGGCGGTCGAACGATGCGTATGGCATAAAGATCTCGCCACGGATCTCGAACTCGGCAGGGTAGTCGCCCATAAGAGTCAAAGGAATAGAGCCGATGGTGCGGACATTTGCTGTAACATCGTCGCCACTCTCGCCATCGCCGCGAGTTACGGCACGAAGCAGACGACCATCCTCGTAGGTGAGTGATATGGCCGTTCCGTCGAACTTCAGCTCGCAAACAAACTCTGTTTCGCCCTCCTCCTTCTCGATGCGGTTGATAAAGTCGTTCAACTCCTCGATAGAGTAGGTATTCGAGAGCGAGAGCATAGGGTAGCGGTGCTTGACATTCTGGAACTCGGAGGTCTTATCGCTACCCACACGCATAGTCGGCGAGTTCTCGTCGGCAAATTCAGGGTGCGCCTCCTCCAATTCGATAAGACGATGCATCATCTTATCGAACTCGAAGTCCGATATTTCGGGCGCATTTTCCACATAATATTTGCGATTATGGTGGTGTAGAGCCTCGCGCAAAGAGATTATTTCATCGTATATCGATAAAGTCATACCTACATTTATATATTTAACGCGTAAAGGTACGACTAATTTTTGAATTGTTGAAAAAAAAGGCTGAGAAAATTTGCCACACTCATTTGCTTGCACTATATTCGCACCGAAATTAACACAAACACAAATTACAGATTATATATGGCACCAAGCGCAAAGAAACGATTAGTTACAAGTTTCAATAATTTGGCTCCCGAGTTGCAGGAGGCGGTAAAGGCTGCATACCCACTCGGTTATACTGACTATATGATGCGTATCGATAAGCCTAATGGCGACTTCTTCTTTGCTGTACCTTTCGAGACAGAGGAGATCAGCTACCTTGTGAAGATCGATGTTAAGATCGACGATATGTCGGGTGAGGAGGAAGATAAGGATTATTACGATGATGATTTGAAGGGCGCAGACGAGTTGGCAAACGATGACTCTGACGACGAGCCTGCCGACGATCACGGCGATTACGATATGTAATTCATAAACCCCAAGATACAGAGGACGAGAGACGAGAGTTTCTCGTCTTTTTTGTGGTTGTATCGCATTGATTGATATCCCTAAAACGATACCCGGCAGAAGTGGATAGAAAGTGGAGAGTAGATGGTGTTAAGTATGGTTGAAAAAAAAGAGTGGAGAAAACTCCACTCTCAATTCTGCATTTTTAATTTCTTAGTATTGCTCCTTCTCGTTAGGGAAATCGCACGACTTTACATCCTCCACA
>JAFZDR010000067.1 GCA_017561105.1 Alistipes sp.
ATGGCCCGGGTGTACGCACATACCCGCCTCCTTATTCACTACGATAACATCGTCGTCCTCATACATAATGTCGATTGGAATATCCTCGGGTGTAAGCAACACCTCGTAGCGAGGGAATGCCAATCGCATCGAGATTTTATCGTAAGGTTTAATCTTATACGACGCCTTCTGCGGTTTATCGTTCACGAATACGCCGCCGTCGTCAATTGCATTCTGGATGCGGTTACGCGAGCAGTTTTCGATATGCGTGGTGAGATACTTATCCAAACGCATCATCGACTGCCCCTTATCGACGGTTATGGCGAAGTGCTCGTAGAGTCCGTTCTCGTCGGGAGCCTGATCGGAGAGGAACTTGCGTGGCATAACACCTACGCCACACTCCTCGTCATCACCACCCTCGAAATCGACATCGATATCCTCATCAAAGGCTTCGTCTATATATCTTTCGTCTGTCATAATCTTCGGTTAAAAGAAGAAGTTATCTTCGGTTTGTGCATTGCCCTGCGGCTGCGACTTCTGGGCATTTGCAATAGAGTCGAGCAATCGCTGCTCGGCCTTGGAGATAGAGTCGGCCTCCATCTTCTGTCGCAACGCCTCCTTGACACGCTGCTCCTCCTGCTCGAGCATATTGTCTATCTTCTCGGTGTCAAGTGTTAGATACAACGACACACGCGAGCCGTATGTAACAGCCTCGCTCGACAATACAGACTGCTGATACACCTTTGCGCGATTGCGTTCGAGTGCAGGCATGCCCTCATCAAACACTATATCGCCAATATTCAAGCCGGCCTCCCAAAGTCGGCTCTTGGCCTCGAAGAGTGTGCGACCAATAACTTGCGGAACGGTAGCAATCTCGGACGGTGCAACACCCACGCGCAACACTACGCCACTACCCTTTTCTGCCTGCATATTGCTATCCTCCAAGACCTCGTCGGCACCTACATATTCGGCCAAGACATAGTTTGTAGCCATATCCTCGGCATACTCGAGGTAGTCGATAGTAAGGCCCGCAGTTTCGAGCATATTCTTAGCCTGACGCAACGAACGACCTGCAACATAAGGCACTGCAACCATGCGCTGGCGCACCGAGTTGATGGTAACATAGACCTTGCGACCCGGTTTTACAACAACACCGCCCTTTGGAAGTTGATCGAGCACCACGCCACCCGGATAGGTCGATACATGGAGCGAATCGTTGATTATAATCTGAAGGTTGCGACGACCTGCAAAATACTCGGCGTCGTTTATTCTCAAGCCTACAAAATCGGGCACTGTGCGGCGTGCACTATGGCGTGTTCCGATAGCCATCGCAATAAACGACACTACAGCCACACCCAAAAACACCAAAAGCACCACTACCAAGTGGTAGAGGATTGTATGTCGCTTTAACCAAGTCCAAAATTTCTTCATATTCTTACGCTCTTAGCCATTGGCTATTAGCCATTAGCTTTTTTTATAGTTCGTTATAGTGCGTGTCGCGCTCAACGGCTCTAAAGCCAGCTGCTGCACACATCTTTTCTATCTCAGCAATGGTCAGTCGTGGTCGCTGATCCTTCGCGCCCGCCATCGAGTATATCTTTGTCGAATCCTCGATTGTACCGTCGATATCATCGGCACCGAACGACAATGCCAACTCGGCGCTCTCCTTGCCGTACATCACCCAATAGGCCTTAATGTGTGGCACATTGTCGAGAATAAGTCGGCTCATGGCCAGAGTGCGCATATCATCCACCACCGAGGTCTCGCCCAACGACTCCATACCATTATTTGCGCTGCGGAATTTGAGCGGGATAAAAGCATTCAAGCCCCCTGTTCTATCCTGCAAATCGCGCAAACGCATAAGGTGGTCTATGCGATGATCGATACTCTCGACATGGCCATAGAGCATTGTCGCATTCGAGTCGAAGCCCAACTTGTGAGCCTCCTCGTGCATCTCCAACCACTCGGCCGAAGAGCACTTGCCAGGGCAAAGTTCGGCGCGAATCTTCTCGTCGAAAATCTCGGCACCACCACCCGGGATAGACTCCATACCTGCATCCTTCAACAGTTGCAAGCCCTCGACAATCGACAAGCCTGCCTTGCGAATCATATAGTGCAACTCCACCGCTGTAAATGCCTTGACGCAAATCGAAGGCATAATCTCCTTGATGCGACGAATCATATCGGCATAGTAGTAGATGTCGCGCTCGGGATGAACGCCACCTACGATATGTACCTCGGTAGCTCCGCTCTCCTTGCGAGCCTCAACCTGCGCCAGCACCTCATCCATAGAGTAGTCCCATGCGCCCTCTTCGCCCTTGCGACGACGATAGGAGCAGAAGCGACACTCGAACAGACAGACATTTGTCGGCTCGAGGTGGAAATTCTTGTTATAGAAGACCTTGTCGCCACTCTTCTGCACCTTAGCCTCGGTAGCCAATCGTGCCAAGAGCCACAGCGGAGCCTGCTCCCAAAGGAGCTTGGCCTCGACAGCATCTATGCGCTCACCGCGCGACAACTTATCTGCAATCTGCTCTACGCTCATACTATTTCGGTGCTTTGCGATAGAGATATATCGCGATTACTGTATAGATGATATTCGGCAACCATACCGCCAACATCGGAGGGAGTGTTCCGCCCTTAGCAAACTCCTCGAATACTCGGTTGAGCATAATGTAGGAGAAGCACAAGGCGATACCGATACCGATATGCAGACCTGTACCTCCTCGCACCTTGCGCGACGAGAGCGACACTCCGATAAGTGTCAGGATAAATGTTCCAATCGGATAGGCGTATCGAGTGTGGTGCTCCACCTCCAATTGGCGAATCGAATCGGAGCCCTTTGCTCGCTGCTGCGCGATAAAATCGTTCAGCTCCACGATGTTCATCGTCTTGACAAGCTGATTGAGATTACCCAACTCCACAATATTGATATTCAGCAGTGTATCGAGGTTTCGATGTTGCTCGAACGACTCGTGACCATTCTGATCGAAGCTGCGAGTTATATATCGCGATGCCGACCAGCGTCGCGACTCTTCGTCAAACTTAACCTCCGAGGCCTCCAATGTAGAGAGCATGGTGCTGCCATCATACTTCTCGAGAGCAAGGAACGACGCTTGTGACGAGTTCTTGCTGAAGCCGCGAATATAGAGGAATGTTCCGGGCTCGATCTGGCGATAGAGGTGTCTGTCGTACTGCACATTCTGTCGGCGTGGCACATACTGCTGCTCGAAAGCTACACATGTACGCTGAGAGATAGGAATAACCCACAAACTCAAGCCCAACGATGCAATAGCGATAACCAATGCGCTGATAAAGTATGGCCACATAAGTCGTCGGAAGCTCATTCCGCCCGACAACATCGCCACAATCTCGGTTTGGTATGCCAACTTCGAGGTAAAGAAGATGCAGGCAATAAATGTAAACAGCGCACTAAACTGGTTTATGAAGAACGGCACAAAATTCAAGTAGTAGTCCAGAATGATACTCTTGAATGGAGCGTGTGTCTGCGTAAATCCGTCAATCTTCTCGACATAGTCGAATATCACAACTATCACGATAATCATCGCAATAGCAAAGATATATGTGCCGAGGAACTTACGAATGATGTAGCGGTCGAGAATTTTCAATCCCGGCCACCAGCTACGCCCTGTTTTATATTGCGGTTCCATCATATCTCTTTGTAATTAGCCGATGGCTATCGGCCGATTTAAATCTACTTTGTCAAGCCCAGATAGTTAAGCCATGCCAAGACTGCAGACTGAAGCTCTTCGACATGCTTCTTAACGCTGTGTCCGCCATACGGGTAGATGTGCATTGTAGCCTTCACCCCGTTGCGAACAAGTGCCTCGTAGTATTCTGCTCCATCCACCGATGGCACCAATGGGTCATTATCGCAGAGCAACAACATCGTAGGCGAGGTGGTTGCAGTAACCATGCGATAGGTCGAGAGGTCGATAGTCTCCTGCTCGGTGTAATCTTTGCCAAGGAGCTGCATCAACGCCTTGTCAGCTGCGCCTGAATTACTCTTCAGGAGATTTATCCATGCGTAGTGCAAGAGCGCAAATGCAGGTTTCTCGCCATCAGGCATTGCATTCGACACCCACGATGCGAGGTGACCTCCTGCCGATGAGCCCATGACGCCCACCTTTGCAGGGTCAATGCCCAAGTCGGTACGAGTACGAAGGTAACGCACTGCACCTATGGCATCCTCGAGTGTAGCGTCGTTATGTCCGTAGTTCGGCAGACGATACTTTACGATAGCCGCAGTGATACCCTGCGAAGCGTACCATTTCGCGAGCCAAACAGCAAGGTTTAATCGAGTATATGAACCTCCCGGATACATCGCGATAGCTACACCCTGATTCTTCTCGGCTGCAGCCTTGAAGATGTAGAGCTCGCACGACGAGGTCTGCGAGAATGACTTATTTTTACGCAACATCTCATCGCGGGTCTCATAATTCGAGTGCTGAGCTGTGGTATTGTCCCACAAGCGCACAATCTCGTCAGAACCCTCGAACGAAATGGTCTTCTGCGCCGACGCACCCCAAGCGAATGCGAAGGCAAGGGCAAAAGTTAAAATCTTCTTCATATCTCTTTCGTTTTCAATTTTTCTACAATCTGCGGCTGAGCTTTTCAACCATTATCGTCTTCCACTCGGCAAAATCGCCGGCGATGATATGCTTGCGAGCCTCGCCCACAAGCCACAAGTAGAAGCCTATGTTATGCAACGATGCAATCTGCGCCGCCAACATCTCGCCACACACCACAAGGTGGTGCAGGTAGGCCTTCGAGTATTGATGATCGACGAAGGTTGTGCCATTCTCGTCGATTGGCGAGAAGTCATTTTCCCACTTCTTGTTGCGGATATTGATAACACCCTCACTGGTGAAGAGCTGACCATTACGGCCGTTACGGGTAGGCATCACGCAGTCGAACATATCTACACCTCGCGAAATAGCCTCCAAAATATTTATCGGCGTACCCACGCCCATCAAATAGCGAGGTTTATCCTGCGGCAACACCGCATTTACGACCTCGATCATTGCGTACATAACCTCGGTTGGCTCACCTACCGCCAGACCTCCGATAGCGTAACCGTCAGCGTTGTACTGCAATACATTCTCTGCAGCCTTGGCACGCAAATCGGGATAGCCACAACCCTGCACAATAGGGAACAACGACTGGTAGTGTCCATACTTCGGCTGGGTCTTGTGATACTGATTGAAGCAACGATCCAACCAACGCTCGGTCAATGCCAACGACTTTGCAGCATACTCTTTTGGTGCATCACCCGGAGGGCACTCGTCGAATGCCATCATAATATCGGCTCCGATAGTGCGCTCGGTATCGATTACATTCTCAGGTGTAAATAGGTGGCGCGAGCCGTCGATATGCGATTGGAAGTGGGCTCCCTCCTCCTTCAACTTACGGCAAGCGGCAAGCGAAAAGACCTGGAAGCCACCGCTATCGGTGAGCATAGGCTTATCCCAAGTCGAGAAGCGATGTACACCACCCGCCTCCTCCAAAATCTTCATTCCGGGACGGAGATAGAGGTGATAGGTATTGGCCAAGATAATCTGCGCCTTCGCCTCATCGCGAACATCGCGATGGAATATACCCTTCATTGCCGCGGCAGTACCCACCGGCATAAAAATCGGAGTCTGAATAACACCGTGATCTGTAACCATCTCGCCCGCACGCGCGTTGGTCTTTGTATCCTTATATTGTAAAGTAAACTTCATAATCTTGTGCAAATTTACTAATTTTCGCGAAATTTTGCGTAAGTTTGCAAAATAATTGACGACACTAACACAAAAAATGGAGGTAATATACGATATAATCTACAGTGCCTTAATGGCTTACGGCGAAATCGGCATAGCACTCGGAGTTCTTATTCTGGTGCTGTTTATCGTGCAGATATCGCTACACTTGGGCATCTACGGACGAATTTCGTCGTTCCGTCTTATGGAGCGCAAGCAGATCCGCGAAAAGGAACCTGCAATATCGGTTGTAGTGCCTCTGTTTGCCGAGGACTCGGCCTATCTCGACTCCTCGCTCGTAAATCTCCTCACACAGGACTACAAGGAGTTCGAGGTGGTATTGGTATATGTGGGTAACAGCGACGACTTCTTTGCAGATGTAAAGTCGTTGCAACGACTCTATCCAAATCTTTCGCCGGTGCATATCGACTACACACCGCACTATCCCGTATCGACAAAAATTGCGCTTAATGTAGGTATCAAGAGCGCAAAACACGACTTCGTAATTATTACCTCGTCGGATGCTATTCCTTCGTCGGATCGTTGGTTGTCGCTCCTCGCAAAGGGCTTTTTGTACGGAGATGTGGTATTGGGCTACTGCGGAGTGGCACGACAGAGCGGATTTAAGAATTTCATCTTCCGCGAGTATCAGTTCTCGAACTCGGTCGCTTGGCTTTCGTCGGCTATTCGTCGTCGCACATACGCCGCATCGCGCAATGCTCTCGGTTTCTCGAAAGAGCTCTACTTTGGCAATCGCGGTTTCAGTCACCTCAACATGAATGTGGGCGAAGACGACCTCTTTGTTCAGCAGATAGCCTCGCGCGACAATGTAAGCGTAGTGCTCTCACCTCGAGCAACTTGCACCGAACGCACCTGGGGCGGTTGGAGCTGGTGGTGGCGCAAAATTAAGACTCAGCACACCACTCATAAATACTACCCGTAGGGGGCAATGGCAACTCAGATTAGCGAGTTGGTTCTTCGCGTACTCTTCTTTGCGGCGGTCATTACGGCTTGCGTATTTATGCCGTGGGAGTTCTATATCGCAGCCATCATCGTAGCTCTCTTGCGCTACTTCTTTGTGCTGTTTGTAACGGTGCGTAATGCCCGACGATTGGGCGAGGGCGGTTTGATTGCCCTGCACTTCCTATATGATTTTATCGAGCCGTTGCTTCGACTATTTATCTCGTTGGTATCGCATCGTAAAAACAAGCAGTTGTGGGCTTAAAGAGTTCTAACATATTTGATGATCGCGTTCTTGTAAAGCAGGTTATTGAGGGTGATAGTGCAGCCTTCGATGCACTCTTTACACGCCATCGCGACACCATCTATGCCATGCTGCTCAAGTTCACAGGCAATAGCGACGATGTCGAAGATCTGATGCAGGAGGCCTTCATGAAGGCATATCTCAAGATTGGTTTGTACGACCCTAAATATGACTTCGGAGCGTGGATCTACACCATTGCCCGCAACACATTTGTCGATTTCAATCGCTCGCGCAAGAGCAACGCGCTAAACCCGCAAAATCTGCCGCTCGAGAGTGGCAACTCGCCGCAGGTATCGGCACCAACGCCTGAGGATTACATCATAAATGCTCAACAGCAGACACAGATTGAGCGATATATCGCGATGTTGCCGAAGGATTATCGACGCCTCTTCGAGTTGCGATTTATCGACGAATACAGCTACGAGGAGATTGCCGAGAAGCTCGAGATGAAACTTGGCACCGTAAAGACGCGCATATTCAGAGTGCGCAACATGATGTGTCGACTAATTACACAAGGCGAAGAGTCTGACGAAAAATATAGCATAAATGGATAGTGTAGCACTTATCGAAAAGTATTTCGACAACTTGTCGGAGGAGCAGCGCAGACAGTTTGCGCAGCTTGGCGAGATATACGCCGAGTGGAACGCAAAGATAAATGTCGTATCGCGCAAGGATATGGAGCATATCTACCTGCACCACATCCTCCACTCGTTGGCCATTGCCAAGGCGTGCCGTTTCGACGACGGAGCCAAGGTGCTCGATGTAGGTTGCGGAGGTGGTTTTCCATCGGTACCGCTCGCCATTATGTTCCCGAATGTGCAGTTCACTGCCTGCGACTCTATAGGCAAGAAGATTCGTGTTGTCGAGGGGGTCTGCCAAGCTGCCGGTATCAAGAATATCCGCACCATAAATGGCCGCGTAGAGCAGTTGAAGGAGCAGTTCGACTATGTCGTATCACGCGCTGTAACCGATATGCCGACCTTTGTGGGTTGGATCAAGGGTATGATTCGCAAGGGCGAAAAGGGCACTCGTCCGAATGGCATTCTCTACCTCAAGGGTGGCGATTTGAGCGAGGAGCTGAAGGCAAGTCGCCGCAAGTGGGAGCGCCTCTATATTTCGGACTATTTCGAGGAGGAGTTCTTCGAGACAAAACAAGTTGTATATTCAGCCGAGTAACATTATGTCGAAACTACGCAACATATTAGCTATTATCGCAATTCTCGCATCGCTCTTCACGGCCGAGGCCAAAACCAAGAGTGTTAAGCGCGACTCTATAACCATTTTCGGCCATGTATATTGTGAAGGTAAGCCAATGGCAGATGTTGCCGTTTCGGATGGTTTCCACATCGTAAAGACCGACTCGTTGGGACGATACAATATGGCATCGCACAAGTGGCAGAATGTGGTATTTATCATCACACCGTCGGGTTATGAGCCAAAGTGCGACAAGCGTATCATGCCTAAGTTCTGGTCACTCCTGCGCAAAAAGCGCGAGGTGGCCGAGCAGCACGATTTCCACCTTGTAAAGCGAGATCAGAGCAACCACCGCACAATCTTCATGTCGAACATCTGCCTACAGAATTCGAACGACGATTTGATGCAGTTCAAGAACCGCACAATACCTATGGTGCGTTCGATAGTCAAGGATGCGGGCGACTCGACAGCGGTATATACGATACTCATGGGTGATATAAGCAACAACTCAACCTGGTACTCGCGCGAATTCGATGTCGATGATGCAGTATCGGTCTTTGCAACACTGCGCTACCCTACCATGCTCTACACCGTAATTGGCGATTTGGATCACGACGGAGCTGTACCCGGTACAGGTCTTACCGACTACAAGTCGGAGCGTACATATGTCACTTCGTGCGGCCCGAAATACTATTCGATGAATATCGGAGACGTTCACTATGTGGTACTTGACAACACCGTATTCCGCAACGAGCCGGGCAAGGGAAAGTATCCGACAGAGATTGTGGGCAAGCGTAACTACGACCGCTTTGTAACATCCGATCAGCTCGATTGGTTACGCAAGGATTTGGCACTTATCAAGGATAAGAACAAGCCGATTGTTGTGTGTATGCATCAGACCACAATCACCACAAACCAGCGCAACCGCATATCTAAGCGATACTCAAAACCCGAGTATGTGGATTCGCTTACAAACTGCTTTGCCGAGTTCAAGCGCGTACACTTTATGACCTCGGGCAATATGGATCGTCGCATCTTCTATCCGAAGGAGTTGCCGAATATTACCGAGCATAGCTTGGCATCGTCATCGGGCGACCGATGGAGATTGGGTTACAACGGTTTTCTCTCGATGAACGGAGGTGGCGTACCTGCCGGAGTTGAACTCTTCGATGTTTGCAAGGACTCTATTGCTTGGCACTACCGCAACGAGCGCAACGAGAGGAAGTCGTTCCGCGTGTACGACATGTGCGAGGTGGGCAAGTATTACAAGGAGAATACCGACATCCAAAATCTGCTGCGCGAATACCCTAAGACCTTTATAAACTACGGTTTGAAGGATTTCGAGAAGTATATCTACATAAATTGGTGGGGACTCGAGAAGGGTGCGTCGTTGAAGGTCTATGAGGATAACAGATCGTTGCGAGTAAGACCGATATTCCAGGCCGATCCGCTCTATGTTGCAACATCTCCGGCAATAACATTGAGGAGTAGTCGCGGCAGAAAACCAGGCTTCTCGCGCAACAACTGCCAGCACCTTTTCCGCGTGGAGCGCACCTCGCCGACATCTACCATAAAGGTAGTAACCGAGGACCCTTACGGAAGAATTGAGGAGGAGGTTTTTAGCGGGCACAAACCGTTTATTCCGTCGCTTAAGTCAAACAAATAATAAGCAGCACTTATTATGCTACAATTTTTGCGGTTGGGTATCCAAACCGCCCGATGAATTTTGCAAATTCAAAATTTTGTTTTACCTTTGCACTACAAACATTAGGGTTTCAATCTCGGAGGGGTTGGAATTCTTTATTTTTTTGTAATTGGAAACAAGATAAAAAGAGATATTATGGCACAAATTAACTACCTCACCGCTGAGGGTTACAAGAAATTGAAAGACGAACTCGATCATATGCGTTCGGTAGAGCGTCCTGCAGCAGCTGCAGCTATCGCCGAGGCTCGCGACAAAGGCGACTTGTCGGAGAATGCCGAGTATGATGCAGCTCGCGAGGCTCAGGGCTTGCTCGAGATGCGCATTGCACAGTTGGAGGCTACACTCAACAACTCGCGCGTTATCGACGAGAGCCTTATCAGTAAGGACAAAGTACAGATTTTGAGCAAGGTAACACTCCTCAACCACAACAACAAGCGCGAGGTTACCTATACTATCGTTTCGGAGAACGAGGCTAACCTCCGCGAGGGCAAGTTGGCTATCGGCACCCCTATCGCAAAGGCTTTGCTCGGCAAGAAGAAGGGCGAGGTTGTAGAGGTAACTGTTCCTGCAGGCGTTATCAAGTTCGAGATTTTGGATATCTCGATCTAATTGGGTAGTAGCTAAATAGTTTCGTTTTAGGGCTGCCCGATGCAAAGTCGGTCAGTCCTTTTTTATAAAAACAGTAAGGTATGAAAAGAGCCCTTTTTACTCTTTGCGCACTCTTGGTTTTCTGCGTAGCGAATGCTCAGCAGGTATTTCGCTCGGAGTTTTCGGTATTCGATCTCCGCGAGGCGGCACTCAAAAATGACCACTCCGAGACCGAGCGCCACATCCGCTTTACCCCTAAAAGCATTGAGGCGGTGGGTAAAGTCGAGATTGTAGGTCAGACCATCGATATGCCTACCGCATGGAGCGACTACAATGTCTATCTCCACATTCAAAATACTATCAAGGCGTATGACCTCGTGGTAAATGAGCAGTTGGTAGCGTCGGTAGAGGACTCTTATACGCCTGCCGATTTTCTCCTTTCGCCATATTTGCGTCAGGGTGCAAACGAGATTCTCCTGCTCCTCCGCCGTTCGGAATGCATCGAGCTGAATGACGGCTCGAAGAGCAATCTCGTAGAGCAGTTCCGCGGTTCATACCTCTTTGCTCAGCATCGCAAGCACATCTACGACTACGATGCCCGCATCATCCAGACCGAGAATGGCAAGGGGCTCTCTCTCGAGCTCGATATTGCCGTTCGCAACGACTTCAACTTCGAGGAGGCGGTATTGGTAGGTTACGACATCTACTCGCCCGAGAATAAGCTTATAGACTACGCAGTTCGTGAGTTCCCTGTTGCGGGTCGCAGCATCGACACTCTCCGTATTCGCACCTCGTTGGGCGAGGAGAGCCGTTTCTTGTGGAGCAACACAAACCCTAAGCTCTACCGCTTGACCCTCTACACAAAGCGCGACGGCAAGCCGCGTGAGTACATCTCATTCCACATTGGAGCGGGTCGCACAACCTTCGCTGACGGCAACATTCTCCGCAACAGAAAGGCTATAGCCATAAAGTCGGCTCGCTACAATGCCCGCACAACCTATAGCGAGGTATTGGCCGAGATTAAGGCGTTGAAGGCAAAGGGCATCAACACACTGCTCCCTGATAACCCTCAGCCAGAGTGGTTCTACGATATTTGCGACCGCTTGGGTGTATATGTTATTGAGCGAGCAAACATCAACCCTGTAGCCGAGTCGCAAAATCGAAAAATTGGCGGTACTCCGTCAAACAACCCACAACTCGCAGGCGAGTACCTGGCGCGTGTAAAGACAATGTACTATCGTACGCGAAATCACTCGTGTATTATCGCCTATGCTCTCGGTGGCGATCAGGCAGGCAATGGTTACAATATGTACAAGGCATACAAGTGGCTCAAGGACGTAGAGAAGGAGCGTGCCGTAATCTGCACCTCGGCAGATGGCGAGTGGAATACCGATCTTGATAAACTCGAGTAAGAGAGATATATAAAACAAGAAAAGACGGGCTATAGAGATATTTCTAGCCCGTCTTTATCTTTTGCGCACTACCAGCCTACTCGTGGTGATATGGCTCTCCCTTAATAATAGTGAAGGCGCGATAGAGCTGCTCGGTGAATATAGCACGCACAATCTGGTGCGAAAAGGTCATCTTCGAGAGCGAGATCTTTGCATTCGCACGCGCATATACCGCCTCCGAAAAGCCGTAAGGACCACCAATCATCAACACCAAGCGTCGCACGCCACTATTCATTCGCTTCTGCATCCACTGTGCAAAAGCCACGCTACGCATCTCCTCGCCCGCCTCGTCGAGCAATACAACATAGTCGCCGGCAGTGATATCCTTCAGGAGCATTTCGCCCTCGGCACTCTTCTGCTGCTGCTCCGACAAGTTCTTCGTATTGCGCAAATCGGGCAGATAGGTGATGGTGAACTTGGTGTAGAAGTTTATGCGCTTGGTGTACATCTGCACCAAGGCGTCAACCTCCTTCATATCGGTCTTGCCGACAACAATAAGTTCGATATTCATATCAACAATATTAAGGAACTACCTAAAAATTGACTTTTAAGGAGATAGTTGCAACGCTATCAAAAAAGACAGAAGTGGGAGCATACTAAGCGTATGTGGTCTACCGAGCAAAAGGCCATGCAGGTGGCACAAAAATCTGTCTTTTAGGCTGATAAATGCAAGGCAAACAAGAAACCGAGTCCGCAGCATACTATGCGTATGTGAGGAACTCGGTTATCGATGTTTAACATAGCAGTTACTGCATAAAAGCAGTCTTTCTACTACATCTTCTTGCCAACATTAGTCTTCTTTGCAACCTTTGCAGCAGTAGCCTTTGTAGCAGCAGCCTTAGGAGCCTTTGCCTTAGGAGCCTTTACTACAGTTGCGTCCTCAACTGCGTCGGTAGCCTTCTTCGCACGCGAACGGCGAGTCTTTGGCTTAGCCTCTGCAACTGGTGCAGCAGCTGGAGTTACGCCGAGAGTGTATGCCTCGTTGAAATCAACGAACTCGATGATACACATATCAGCACCGTCACCCAAACGGAAACCAGTCTTCAAAATACGAGTGTAACCGCCTGGACGCTCTGCGATCTTTGGAGCGATTGTACGGAACAACTCTGTAACTGCCTCCTTCTGCTTG
>JAFZDR010000068.1 GCA_017561105.1 Alistipes sp.
CAGCACCCGACGGACCGAAGGTTGTAACGGTATCGCTCTCGCCACGCGGCGACTTGCGAATGCCATCGGACGCTTCGGTTTCGGAGTGGTTGAAATAGAAAATAATAAAAGGAGGCTTGAGCCTCCTTTTATTATTGTGTTACCTTATCATACTCCTCTTTTAGCGTAGAGAATAGCTCATTGACACTCATTATTCGATCCACGCGCCACGCATTCGAGCCGCAGAAGGCGTAGCCGTGCGACATCTTTCCGCGATAGGCGTTATAGAGCGCCAGCATAATGCAGTATGGCGAATTCTCGACTTTGCAGGTCTTGATACAATCGAACGGACACGCCTTCGGACGCATAAGTCCCTCCTTTACCTTATCGAGAAATCCGTTACGGATAGCTCGTCCCGGCATTCCGACGGGACTTTGGATAATCTGTACATCCTCCTTCGAAGCATCGACATAGGTCTGCTTAAACAGCTCCGAGGCGTCGCACTCATCGGTAGCCACAAAGCGCGTACCCATCTGCACTCCGTCGGCTCCAAGCGACAATATATTGTGAATATCCTCACCACTATAGACTCCACCACCCGCAATTACAGGTATCTCCTTGCCATTCGTCTCGCCAATCTCGCGAGCTGCCGAGACGACCTCGGGCAAGATATTCTCGAGCGTACAGTTCTCATCGGCAAGTTGCTCATTCGAAAAACCGAGATGACCGCCCGCCTTCGGGCCCTCAACCACCACTGCATCGGGCAGATAGTTATACTTTGCCAACCACTGACGGCAGATAACCTGCAAAGCACGCGCTGACGACACAATAGGCACAAGCTTAGTCTTTGCACCCTCGACAAGGAACGACGGCAGATTGAGAGGAAGTCCCGCACCCGAGAAGATAACATCAATCTTCTCCGCGATAGCGGTCTTGACAAGGTTTGCGAAGTCGGTCATCGCAACCATGATATTCACTCCAATAATACCCTTCGAAGCCTCGCGAGCCTTACGAATCTCCTCCTTCAAGCCCCACAAAGTTGCCTTATTAAAGTCGGATGAATAATCTTTATAAACAAGTCCGAGGCCGGCAGCCGATATAACGCCTACACCGCCCTCGTTGGCTACGGCCGATGCCAAACGCGACATCGAAATACCTACGCCCATACCTCCCTGCACGATGGGTACGCGTGCAATGAGATCTCCAATTTTCAAGCTTTTCATAATAATTTCTGTTTTTTGCACCCTCCTTAACCGAGGGTTATTTCTGCGCAAATATAAAAAAATTGAGTCTACGAAAGCGCAGACTCAATGTATATTTTTTCAATATTTTATACCGATATGGTATATTTTTGTGATTTTCAGCTGATTACCTAAAACTTCAATGTATTCAATTTCGATTGCACATCGCCGAGTGGATCTTGTGGATAATCGACAGTCTTCATACGGCGTTTCTGACCGCCAAGGTCGCGCAAGTTGTAGGTAAAGCGAACCATAAATGTTCTACCCAAAACCATATTATAGCGCAACTGCGAGTAGCTTGCCATAACACCACGGCCAAACGATGTGTTCTGATTAAGAACATCATCCACACACAACTCAACCTCACCAAGGCCATTCAGCACCTTCTTACCCACCGATATATTCCACAAGGTAAAGTAGTCGTTGAGATTGTTGGTGAAGACCATAAACTGCGTAAAGTTTACCGACGAGGTAACAGTAAAGCCCAGAGGAAGCACGGCCTTGATATTAGCTCGCAGATAGTGCATAAAGTATTTGTTATTTATGGTCTGCAAGGTACTGTTATTGTAGGAGTAGGTACCGCGCCAAGTAACCATAAAATCGACATTCTCCGAGATGTTACTACCGAGGGTAACTTGAGCGTAGGCGTTGGTATTATGCATCAGGACATTCTCACCACGCACCGAGAACTTACCATTCTCGTCGATAGCCGGAATTCTATTTCGCTCCAGATACTCGGCATCGACAATCTCCATCGGAATATCGGAATAGGTACCGCCCAATACAAAGTTCAGGTTGGAGCGCAGATGCTTCAACGGTAAACCAAGCGATGTACGCGCCTCATACGACCAGTAGCCATCGAGGTTCACACGCTGCGAGAGCTGAATAGGGGTATAGTTTGCGTAGTGTGGCGTACCATCCACCTGTATATAGTCCAAAAGGCTGATCTTACCCGGCTCGTAGATAATCTTTGTTCCCACATAGTTCTCGACATGCTCCGCCTTGGCCATAATCATAAAGGTTGTACCGAAGCGCGACGACACATTGGTGTAACGCACGAAGAAGTTGTGCTCGCGCGAAGGCACGATATCGGGATTTCCGACCGACAGATACGACGAGTTGTTGACATTGTACATATCGTTCAAGTCCCACAATCCAGGCACTCGCATCGACGAGTTCAACGACATACGCACACTATGTTTGCTGTTCGCTGCGATATTCAGCGTAACATTGTAAAGACAATTGTCGAGGAAGTTGTCGAAAGTGCGTCGCAACACCTTATTATCCCACAAATTTATGGTTTCGAGTGTGGTACTTCGATAACGAAGATTTAACGAGAGCCAATTTCGACCCTTGCCATATCGCATACCGGCACTCGCCTCGTGGAACCAGGTTGCACCCTTGTACGATGAGGAGCTTTTCGGCTTTATCTTCTCATCAAGCGCCAAATAGGTGCTATCAGTTGTGTAGTTCAACACATCACGGTCGCGCAACTGATACTGGAAGTTATACGACACATTGAGCGTAACATATCGACCAATTCTCTCGCGGAAGGTCGGCTGTATACGCAGCGTGGTTGTGCTGTTATCGGTATCGTTGTGCGAGTATGAATACTTCTTCTGCTCCAATCGCTCGGCCTCAGTAGCCAAAGGTCCCGAATAGGATTTGTAATTTCGCCAGCTGCCACCCTGATAGTACGATGCATTGGCAACGAGCAAGAGCGAGCGTCCCGACTTCAGGAATTTGTAGGAGTATTGTGCGTACAAACCCGCATTATGCGAGTAGGAGTCGCCAATATTGTAGCTCGGATAGTAGTATGGCTTTGGTCGCTCAGCCTCCTTTATTGACTCCGACCAACCGGTACGCATCGAGGTATCGAACTGCTCGTTTTCGGATAAATTATAGGTATAGCGATATGTCGGTGTGAGCTGCAAGCGCTGACGCTTTGCCACTTTCCAATCCAAACGACCTCTGAAGCGGAAATTAAGACTGTTCGGATTATTGTAGTTATCGTAGTGAATGGTATCCAGCTTAGCAGGTTTATTATACCAGCGATCCAAGGTGTATCGGTTTACCGTATTACTATGGTTGAAGAAGATGTTACCATCGAACTTTGCACGCTTGCGCTTACCCCATCTATCGGCATAGTTCATCGCAAAGATCTCCGTCGAGGCAATTCCCGACTGGCGGTTTACCGAGAATGACGACGAGGCGTTATTACGGTTCTGCGATCCCGACATCGAAATACCCTCATCCGAGAGGTTCTGCTTGTTGAGATTGTTCACCAACGCCATAAAGGTAATTCGCGTATCGTCGCGGAACATATTCATTGTTCCACCCGCCGAGTAGCGCCACTTCAACTTGTCGGCATAGCTACCTATACCCAACTTGTCGGGGATACGATCATTTCCCAAACCCGTAGCAGCATGCATCTTACCAAAGTTACTATGCGAAAGCGAGCCCTTGGTGATGATATTGATAACCTTACCACCCTCGCCATCATCTACACCCGTAATCTGCGATGCCTCGCTCAAACGGTTATATACTTCGATGCTCTCGACGGCCTGCGCTGGGATGCTCTGCAGCACCTGCTGGATATTACCGCCAAAGAACTCCTGATTATCAACATATATCTGTTTTACGACCTCACCCTGCGCCTCGATCTTTCCATTGTTTATCGATATGCCGGGGAGTTTGCGGAGCAGAGTCTCGAGCTCTGCATCCATCGTAACCTTAAACTGCGACGCATTATAGCGAAGTGTATCGCCCATAATCGTAGCACGAGGTACAACTACGGTCTTTACGACCAAGCCTACATCTATGGCACCCGGCGACATCGCCATATCGCCAAGATTGATAGGCAGAGCATCGACCTTAAAGCCACGCTCATAATCTTTATAACCCAAAAATGTACAGGTCAGATTGTAGGTTCCGCGCGGAAGGGGCGGAGTCTTGAAAAAGCCACCGTAACCGGTAGTATAGTGTCGTCTGAATAGCGAGTCACGAGGTGTGGTAATCTCGATAATTGCGCCCACAACGCCCTCTTTCGACTCGGCATCAAAAAATCGACCACTAACCACAGCACTCTGGGCCCATGCAACCATGCATGAGAATAGCGCAATAAATAGGGTTAGCAGACGACGCATAATTTTATTTTACATTAGCTTTTGGCCATTAGCCATTAGCTTTTTTAAGAAAAAAGGTAGGTGGCAGAACCACCTACCTTTAACTATATAAGGATACTAATCCTCAAGCTTTGCAGCCAAGAACTCACGGTTCAAACGAGCGATGTGTGCAATGCTGATCTGCTTAGGACACTCTGCCTGGCAAGCACCTGTGTTAGTACAGTTACCGAAGCCGAGCTCATCCATCTTAGCAACCATTGCCTTTGCACGGCGAGCACCCTCAACCTTACCCTGTGGCA
>JAFZDR010000008.1 GCA_017561105.1 Alistipes sp.
CTTGCCTGAGGGTTTCACGGTACCTGAGGGTCGAGAGAAGCCTTGGGGCACAAACCACGCAGTAATGATGGGTGCATCGGCTGTAAAGGAGCCATTTGCAGTTATCAACGCTGACGATTTCTACGGCACTGACGCATACCTCGTTATGGGCGAGTACCTTTCGAAATTGGACGGCGCTAAGGGCGAATATGCAATGATTGGCTACGAGGTAAACAAGACCCTGTCGGACAACGGAACCGTATCGCGTGGCGTATGTACAATGGACGAGAATCGTTTCCTCACTTCGATGGTTGAGCGCACAAAGATCGAGCGCAATGCAGAGGGTACAATCGTATTCCACGATCTCGGCACCGATGAGCCACTCGAGGAGAATACTCCGGTTTCGATGAACTTCTTCGGATTCACCCCTGACTACTTTGCTCACTCGGAGGCTGAATTCAAGAACTTCCTCGCTTCGGACGATGTTAAGACCAACCTCAAGGCAGAGTTCTTCATTCCATTGATGGTGAACAAGCTTGTTGGCAATGGCGAGGCTCGTTTGAAGGTTCTCTCGACTACTGCACAGTGGTTTGGCGTAACATACAAGGAGGATAAGCCGATGTTGGTTGCCAAGATTGAGAAGTTGATCGAGGAGGGCGTATATCCACGCAACCTTTGGGAGTAATAATCATCTAACTTTAATTTTCGAAGATGAATAGAGAAGTAAGAGTTCGCTTTGCGCCAAGCCCAACAGGCCCTCTCCACATCGGAGGTGTGCGCACAGCGTTGTATAACTACCTTTTTGCTCGTCGCCACGGCGGAAAGATGATCTTGCGTATCGAGGATACCGATTCGCAGCGTTTTGTGCCTGGTGCCGAGGATTACATTATCGAGTCGCTCAAGTGGTGCGGTATCGAGATTGACGAGGGTGTTGGTGTAGGAGGTCCTCACGCACCATATCGTCAGAGCGAGCGTCGTGAGTTGTACCTCAAGTACGCAACACAGCTCGTAGAGGACGGTTGGGCATATTATGCATTCGACACTGCCGAGGAGTTGGACGCTCTCCGCAAGGAGTATGAGGGCAAAGGTGAGACCTTCGCCTACAACTTCAAGGTGCGCACTACCCTTCCGACATCGCTTTCGTTGTCGAAGGAGGAGGTCGAGGAGCGTATCGCACGCGGCGACATCTGGGTTATCCGTTTCAAGATGCCTGAGAACGAGGTTGTAAAGATGCACGACTTGATTCGTGGCGATGTAGAGGTAAACACCTCTACTCTCGACGACAAGGTACTCTACAAGTCGGTAGATGCTCTTCCGACATACCACTTGGCAAACATTGTGGATGACCATTTGATGGAGATTTCGCATGTTATTCGTGGCGAAGAGTGGTTGCCATCGTTGCCATTGCACTACCTTTTATACAAGGCGTTCGGTTGGACCGACACTCAGCCTGAGTTTGCACACCTTCCGCTCTTGTTGAAGCCAACAGGCGGCGGTAAGTTGTCAAAGCGCGATGGCGACAAGATGGGATTCCCTGTATTCCCACTCCATTGGGTATCGCCAACAACCGGCGAGACTGCACGCGGTTACCGCGAGGATGGTTACTTTGCTGAGGCGTTTATCAATATGTTGGCTCTCTTGGGTTGGAACCCTGGTACAGAGCAGGAGATCTTCTCCATGCAGGAGTTGATCGACACCTTCTCACTCGATCGCGTATCGAAGGCTGGTGCTCGTTTCCAGCCAGACAAGGCAAAGTGGTTTAATGCACAGTATATGCACCGCAAGTCGGCCGAGGAGTTGAGCGTATTCTATCAGCCAATTTTGCGTGAGCACGGCATCGAGGTTTCAGACGAGATCGCAGGCAAGGCTGCCTTCATCATGAAGGAGCGTGCTACATTCGTAAGCGATTTGTGGGATTTGACCTCATATTTCTTCATCGCTCCAACCGAGTACGAGGAGAAGCAGCTGAAGAAGTATTGGAAGGGCGAGAATCCTGCTCGTTTGGCAGAGTTGCGCGAGGTTTTGGCTTCGATCGATGACTTCTCGTTGGAGAATACCGAGAAGATTGTTCACGCTTGGATTACCGAGAAGGAGTACGGCATGGGCCAGATTATGAACACCTTGCGTTTGGCTTTGGTTGGTGCCGGCAAGGGTCCGGGCATGTACGATGTAACATCGTTCATCGGCAAGGATGAGTGCTTGAAGCGCATCGACTACCTCTTGGCAAATGTAAAACCTATTGAATAGGCAAAGCTATGATTATTGAGCAGAATGTTTGGGGTGCAACCCCTGAAGGCGAGGCTATAATTATCTACACCTTGAAGAATGACCTCGGTAGCGAGGTGCAGCTCACCAATATCGGTGCAGCTATCGTATCGGTAAAATATGCCGACCGCAACGGCAATATCGACGATGTGGTTCTCGGCTACAAGGATCCGATGAGTTACTTTGGCGATGGTGCTGCAAGTGGCAAGTCGGTGGGTCGTGTTGCAAACCGCATCGCGGGTGGCAAGATGACCATCGAGGATGTAGAGTACCGCCTTGAGATAAACAATGGTCCTAACCACCTCCACGGCGGAACGAAGGGCTATGCCAACAAGTTGTGGGAGTCGCGCGTGGAGACTAACCGCGTAGTATTCTCGTTGGTATCGGAGGATGGCGATCAGGGCTATCCGCACGAGGTTACCGTAGAGGCTATCTACGACTTCGACGACGAGAATAACCTCGAGATTACCTACCTCGCAAAGAGCGACGGTACAACTCCTGTAAACCTCACCAACCATGTATATTGGAACTTGGCCGGCGAGGCGAGTGGCGAGACTATCTTCGACCACGAGTTGAAACTCAATGCATCGTATGTATTGGAGGCTAACGAGGTACAGATTCCTACAGGCAAACTTCTTCCAATGAAGGGATCGGCTCAGGATTTCACCGATTGGAACCGCCTTGGCAAGGATATCGGCTCGATTTTCAACCATATTGACCTCTTCCGCGGCCACGACCACTTCTTCGTGGTTGATGGTTGGCAGAAGAACATCCTCGGCGAGGTTGGCGAGTTGCGTTGCGAGAAGACCGGCCGTTTGGTTAAGGTATTGTCGTCGCAGCCTGGCTGTATGGTCTATACCGGCAACTGGCTCTCAGGTGGCTGTCCTATCACAAAGTCAGGCGGTCGCTATGAGGACTATGCAGGTGTGGCTATCGAGTGCCAGGTACACCCTGACGCAATAAATCAGCCTGAGTTCCCATCGATTCTCTTGCACGAAGGCGAGTTGTACTGCAACAAGATTGTCTTCCAGTTGAGAACATACTAAACCAATAGGAATAAAAAAATACCGAGCGATTTGCTCGGTATTTTTTTGCAGACTACCCTACTTCATTGTTTCGTTCAACACATGAGCCAAGCGGTATGATGCTCGATGGAATTGTCTGAGAGTCGCTTTGCGGTGCTTCAACAAGAAATCACGATTAAGTTCATCTCCCGGCTTTGCCCAATCGTATATTACTCGACAATCTTTTATTGTCTCGAGTGCCCAATCATCAACCGTACCTTCGCAGATCTTCGCCTGCTTCTTTGGCGAGAGGTTATCGAGCTTTGCGCGGAACTTGTCGTAATCCTTGTTATACTCAGGATAGAGCTCAAGGATAGACAAGCCATCCCAAATACCGTGATATGTCTTCCTTACGCCCTCATATTTCACAGCGAAGCAATCCCAACGATATTTCTCACCAGGTTTGCGGAAGCAGTCAGGGAACTCGGTGTAATAGATATGACAAGGACAGTGCATATCCTCCATCATGTGAATTACGCACTTCAAGTTCACAACCACAGCCGAATCGGTAAGGTTACGATGGTTTTTAAGATTCTCGATACAGATTTTCAAGTTTGGAAACAGATCACCCTCTTTTTTGTGTCCACGCTCATCACTCAACTCCAAATCCTTATTCGCCACAATCATATGCCATCCGAGAGTATGTGCCCACGGCATGTGATACTCGTGCTCCGGATGTTTCTTGTTGCGCACAGGTTTGCGAATCTTATCCATCCAGGTACAGTGATCCACCATCGATGAACCGAGGTATTTTTCAATTTTAGCCTTAACATCCGAGTCGAGGTGATTCTCGGCAGTATAGGTAATCAATTTATGCGCCCAACCTCCCCATGCATAAGCTTCATACGAGCAAAGTGCAAATAAGGCAACTAAAAACGCGATAACTATCTTTCTCATAATTGTTTACACTTTACTATTTGAAGCACTCATTGAGCACATGTGCCAAACGATATGATGCTCGAAGACACTGCTGCTTCGAGAGCTTCTTATTGCGGAGAATATAGTCGTAGTCGATATGATCGCCACGGTCTATCTCGTTGTAGATATAGCGGCAATCCTTGGCATTCTGAACAAGCCAATCGGCTGTAGTACCCTCGCACATCTTTGCGCGTTTCTTTGCGCTAACCTTGTCGAGTTCAACGCGGAACTTCTCGTAATCTCGGCCATAGTCAGGATAGAGCAGGCGAATAGACATACCGTCCCAAACCTTGTGGAGTGTAGTCTTCTTGCCCTCGTAGTAGATGCGCATCTGGTTGCGGGTCGAAACCTTCTTGCCGTCCACAACCATTCCAAAGCAATCCTCATCCTCTGTGTAGTAGAGGTGCACAGGGCAGTGCATATCCTGTACCATATGAATCAAGCACTTGAGGTTAATCATCACAGCCGAATCGGTGTGATTGTGGCGATTCTTGAGCACATCGATTGACTTCACCAACTGATCGTGCAATGCACCACTACCCTTCTTTGTGCGCTTGTCGCTCAAGGCGTACTTCTTCTTGCCTACGCGATCAACCGAAGCCATATGCCACACCGAAGTCTGCTCCCAGCCACGGATACGCTTTTTATTCCACGACGCCACCTTGTCCATCCAAGTCGCATGGTCGTAAATAGGCGAGCCGAGATACTTTACAGTCTCCTCCTTTGCCTTATCCGTCAAGTACGGCTCAGCGATGTGGGCGATGAGCTTATGGGTCCATCCATCCCACGCTTTAACGCTCTGTACAGAGAGGAAAAGCATAAAAAATGCAGAGAGTGCAACTATCTTTTTCATAACAAGTTACATTTGCTTATTTAAAACTCTCGTTTAAGATGTGAGCCAAACGATACGATGCTCGCAAGCACTGCTGCTTCGAGAGCTTCTGATTGTCGAGCAGGTACTGACGATCGATCTTGCAGTTTGGTGTCAAATCGTCGTAGATATAGCGAATATCCTTAGCATTCTGCAATACCCAATCCTCGATTGTTCCCTTGCACATCTTCTCGCGCTTCTTCGGCTTTACAACATCGAGTGCAATACGGAACTTCTCGTAGCTCGGACCATACTCAGGCCAGATCTGGCGAATAGACATACCATCCCAAACTCGGTGTGAAGTGGTCTTCTTACCCTCGTAATAGACCCTCATCTGGTCGTGACGACGCACCTTCTTTCCGTTTACAACACCCGAGAAACAATCCTCAAACTCTGTATAGAAGATATGTGATGGGCAGTGCATATCACCAACCATGTGGATAATACACTTGAGGTTGATCATAACAGCCGAATCGGTGAGGTTGCGATAGTTTTTCAAGTTCTCGACACACTGTACGAGGTTTGGATACAAATCGCCATCACCCTTCGAAGAGCGCTTGTCGCTCAACACGAACTTCTTCTTGCCCACGCGATCAACTGTACACATGTGCCACCATGAGGTCTGCTCCCAACCTGGGATATGCTTCTTCTTCCATACAGGCACCTGATCCATCCAGCTTGCGTGGTTGTAGATTGGCGAGCCGAGATACTTCTCGGTCTGAACCTTAGCCTCAGGAGTGAGATGAGACTCCGCGATAACGGCAATCAGTTTGTGAGCCCAACCGCCCCAAGCGAAAGCGGGCTGCACCGAAAACAGAACTGCAGCAAAGGTTGCTGCGACAATAAGCTTTCTCATATTTTTATGTTTTTATGGTTTTTCCATCACAAAATTAGATTTTTTGATTGACAAAAGCAAGGATATTACACCAGCATTGCTAAAAAATAGTTTTTTATTTAAAATAAAAGCACTATATTTGCATCGTTATTTGAGGCATCAGTCAAGCAAGACCGACTGTCCGTTTAACCATAGGTCGTTCGACCAATGAAAAAATCGCAGAAATTTGAGATTATGGAAGATTTGATTGCTATTCAAGGCAAGAGTGTTGCCGAGTTACGCGAAATCGCGAAGGTGCTCGGTATTACAGAGGAAAAATTATCTAAGAAGGAGCTTGTTGCCCGCATCTCTTCAATCGGAGCAGACGACACTACCGCTGATGTTTCGGAAGAGGTTGCTGTGGCTACTGCCGAGGTTGCTCCATCTGCCCCACAGAAGCGCAAGCGTGCTCGTCTTGGCTCTGTAAAGGTGACAGTTGCACAAAAGGAGAACACCGAGGAGCGTGTTGAAGATACAAAGCCTGCAGCCAAGAGTGATATTAACGAGAAGAGCGAGGAGATCGTAGAAAACACCGTAGAGAGCGTTCCTGCCACACCTGCAAACGAAGAGGTTGCTGAAAAGGAGGTTGCTGCACAGCCTAAAAAGCGTGGTCGCAAGCCAAAGAGTACAGCAGAGAGCACAGCACC
>JAFZDR010000069.1 GCA_017561105.1 Alistipes sp.
ATTAAATCTTAGCTCTAATCTCAAAGGTATTGTTTTTGAAATTTCTCTTCTTGAGAAGAGAAGGAAAAAACTTATTTAGCTGCTCAAATACCTCAAAGAACGAATCTTATCTGATTGGGCCGTTGCCCTAATCTTTCTGTTTTTCACCCCCGCATCTTTTCAGGCGCGAAAGTGGTGCAAAGGTAAGGTGTTTTTTTTAAACCACCAAATTTTTCGGAAACTTTTTTTCAAAAAATTTTTCAGAACCTCTGTTTTTAGCTTCTCGCTATTTTGTAAGCGCGAAACCGGGTGCAAAGATAAAGCAAGTTTTTTAAACTACCAAATTTTTTTCAAAAACTTTTTCCAAAAATTTAAAGAACCTTTTCTGCGTTTCACGACCATCTGAGCGCGAAACCGGGTGCAAAGTAACGGCAAAAAATCGAGACTTCCAAACATTTTAGACACTTTTTTCTACAATTTTCGGACCTTATTTTTCATCCGTCTTATTATCAGCAATTTACAAGCAGATAATTTTTCAAAAATTTTAATAACTCTTTTGCCGGCAAACTACTCTACCCTCTATTATATATATAGGTATAGGATTTTTAGTAGAGAATCAAAAAAAAGCACCTCTCACGGAAGGTGCTTTTTTGTGTATGTTATAGCTTATTTTTTTGCACTATCGTCGATATGTGGGTCCCATTTGAAGCCAAAATCACGACCTTCACTTTCGTATAAGTAGAACTCAATAGTTTGACCTCCGAATTTCACTGTCGAAAGCCTACCCTTATTATCGAATGCGTAATTGATCTTTTGAGAATTACCATTGACAGATATAGTATTTGGTAAATAGTCGGAATGTAATCCTCCATTTGTATTCAATGCCGAGAGAAGAGCATTATGTTCGTTGTAACCATTAAAAAACAAGAGCAACCAATCAAAGCCGTACCAGGTAGCGAGTTTATCCGAGTATGTCAAATTGCAACCGGCAGCACTTACGACATTGTTGCCATCCCAGACAAATTGAACAACATTGCCACTTCCTCCTCTATAATACTCCATTCTTCCATTTGCAGAAGAGTAAGCAATCGCACAATCGAACATATCACCATAGCTAAGCGAGGTCAAACAGTTTAAACCATTAAAGCTTGCATCACCACTTGTACCATTGGACTTTTCCAAAATAACTTCCTTAGAGCTGGTGTTCAGGACCATCTTCTCTATGGTACTGGTAATTGTTGCCGGAGATGTCTCGTAGTTTATTGTCTGGGTTATCATCTCTCTTGCACCATTTTCACCAAATGCTATATGTGATATGTGTTCAACTCGTCCTTCATCATCATATTTAAAACACAACGCAATTTTAGTTACATTGTCACCTGAGGAAGACACCGGACCCATACCATACAACATAAGAGTCTCCACTCTGTCGTTGGCAGAGTCACTATTTCCGCCACCATTATTACCATCGCCATCAACACTTGCAAGCTCACACGAAGTGAACAACATCGCTACAAATAAAAATATAATAACAAATCTTTTCATAGTAATATGATTTTAATTTAAAACCTATTCGCCAGGGTGCCAACCCTACTCCGTTTTACTTCTTGAAGTGACGAGCCCAGAAGTCGTGGAAGCCCTCGGCATAGTAGCGGTGACCGCCATTGCCCTCGTACATCTCGCAATTTTCGGCAACACCCATCGCCTTATAGACAGCCTTCGTGGTCTTGAACTCCTCGCGTGCCGGACCAATCGGGAAGATATCATCCTTCGCTCCATTTATAATAAGGAGCTTGCGCGGAGCAACCAAACCTGCAAGATCGCCCATATTACACAACTGCATAATGCCTGCCACATAGTTGCAGTAGCAGTGGTAGATTGTACCGATGCTACCCTCATACGAGCAGAAGCATGAACTTGGAGCGCAAAGCGAGATTCGCTCATCAATAGCTCCTGCATAGATCGACACGGTACCGCCACCTGAGTTACCTGTTACAACCACACGATTCTTATCGACAGGGAGGTTTGCCAATGCCCAATCGAGAACCTTCATTACATCCCAAACACGGTCACCAACAATTGCACGACCCGCGAGAAGTCCGCGCTGGTGGTAATACTTGCACGAAGAGCGCTTTCCTGCTGCGATATCGTCGGCATGGCGTGTAAGACCGAAGCCGCGAGTTGTAGGGTTTATTGTAATAAAGCCCTTCTGAGCGATACGATATGCAACATTCGCATGCTTAGCTTCGAAGCTTGCCAACTCCTTCTCGTTATTTGCAATACCCGAATAGACCTCAGGGTTAGCGTTGTGTCCCTGCGGAGTGATGCAGAGAGGCATAGGGCCCTTGATATCCTTTGGGCGGATAATCACAACCGGAATAATCATTGTAGGCTCGGTCCAAATATGCCAGCGCTCGCGTGTTGCAAAGCCTATATCCTCGCTATCGATCTGCTTGGCTGTCGGCACAAAGTCCTTGTAGAGCTCCTGCAAGCGGGTAATACCTAAGAGGTCTGCAAGCTCGCGACGAAACTTCTTCTGCCACGACTTAGCACTGCCCTTGTAATCCTCAAAGGCGTACTTCATACCGGCCTGGGCATACTGTATATCAAACTGATGCTGTGCATCGACCTTCTCCACACGCTCCTGACCACGCGATATTGCAGGCAGAAGCACCGCCATCATAAGCAAGGATAAAAACAATTTTTTCATATGGTTAGTTTTAAGTTTAAACTTCTGTTACATATCAACGAGTTCGTCGAGCAACTTTTCGCAAGCCTCCTCGAGCATATCTATAACGAGGTAGAAGCCCTCGCGTCCCTCGTAGTATGGGTCGGGGACATAGTCGTAGCTGCCAGCATAGGTTGTAAAGTAGTCGCGCATACGATATACCTTATCGATATCCTCGCGCAACGGAGCAATACGACAAACGCGCTCGTAGTTGCTGTCATCCATCACAATTATGCGGTCGAAGTCGGTAAAATCCGCCACGCGGAATGGGCGCGAGCGGTGGGTCAAACAGTAACCGCGACAGTGTGCAGCCTCGCGCATACGAGGATCAGCCAACTCGCCGGCGTGTCCCGAATAGGTTCCTGCAGAGTCAATTTCAAACTGCTCGCCAAAGCCTCGTGCGAAGACCTTCTGACGGAAAATCTCCTCCGCCATAGGCGAACGACAGATATTACCGAGACATACAAAAAGTATTCGTTGTTTCATTTTGCAAGTCAAATTATTAGAATGTTTCCTTTTTTAACGGCTTACGAATGACCACAACGAGCCGTTTTGCTACCGTTTGTACAACAAAGGTAACAAAAATTTATACATCCACAAAACAAAAATAGGATTAGAAGGCTTCGTTAATTGAGAATACGGCGCCGTGAATGAGTTTGCCGGCGTGGTCGCGGCAACCAAAGCCATAATCAAAGCGGAAACTTAAGTTGCGACGGATTGCATAGCGCAAACCTACGCCATAGGTTGGGAGAGTTTTACTCCAATCGAACTCGCCAAAGGTTGAGAAAACATTACCCGCACCACCCCACGCAGTCATGCCCAGACCTTTATAGATATTTTGGCGAAGTTCAGCCTGCAAAGTCATGGCACACAAGTCGTTAAATCGGCCGCTATAATAGCCGCGCATGGAGGATAATCCTCCGATAGATGCGTTATATACCCAAGGTGTACCCTTGCTGTTTAGCTCGGCTCGCAGATCGAAAGCCAACACCGCACCCTTCCATAGGCGCTGATAGTAGTTTGCTCGCAAGCGACCTCCCCACAATGTGCGGTCGATATTGCTCATACCCTTAGGACGAACCTTGGCTTGTGCTGCGACATAGACTCCGCGTTGCGGATTGGCGATAGCATCGCGGGTATCAAACTCCACAAAGAGCGATATTCCGGTAGCATTATACTCTACCCTTTCGCCACCAAGTCGAGCCGAAAACTCCTCTTCCGAACTATACTTTGAGCCGCCAAACTTACCGAAGTGGTAGTCATAGTCGGCACCTACACCCACAAATAACCACTTATATACCCTCAGCAGAAAGCTAAAATAGACATTCACACGCGAAGAGAGGTAGCTCAACGACCCATTCGCCATTGCAGCATCGTAGCCAACACCCCAAAAGGCAATCGGTTGTGAGTAGAACTCGGCATTGTAGACGATACGGCGATTGTCGTTGCGGAAGATATTATTACCCTTCACGCCTACACGATAGTAGCCCGTAATCGAAACCGTAGCATAGACCGAAAAATCGGAGGCCGGAATATC
>JAFZDR010000070.1 GCA_017561105.1 Alistipes sp.
AAGGAGCTCACAAACATCCTCTTCGGTGAGGTTTGGCTCTGCGCAGGTCAGTCGAACATGGAGTGGTCGGTAAGAAAGACTCCTGATATGAAGGGTGACTTGAAGGCTGGCGCAAACGACAAGATCCGTCTCTACTGCACAGGCCGTATCGCTGCATCGACCCCTCAGACTGAGGTTCCTGCACAGAAGAAGCACAAGAGCCAGTGGGCAGTTTGCAACGCTAAGTCGTTGGCTAACTTCTCGGCTGTAGGTTACGGCTTCGGTAAGGAGTTGCAGGAGACTTTGAATGTTCCTGTAGGTCTTATCGACGCATCGTATGGTGGTACTCCTGTTGAGGGTTGGTTGAGCGCTGAGTATCTCACTGCAAACCCTAAGGTTGCTGCTGTTTGCAAGAAGGATTTGTCGAAGAGCAGAAAGTGGAAGAACAAGGTTTCGCACCTCCACAATGCTAACATCTACCCTATCCGCCACGCAACTATCGCTGGTGTTATCTGGTATCAGGGTTGCTCGAATGTAAGCACTGCACCTCGTTACGCTTCGAAGCTCTCTCACCTCGTTAAGTCGTGGAGAACCGAGTTCCGTAACCCAGAGATGCCATTCTATATCGTTGAGATCGCTCCTCATACATACAAGGACATCAACGGTGCTCTCCTCCGTGAGGCTCAGGCTCGCGTAGCTGCTCGCACTAAGAACTGTGAGTTGGTTGGTACTAACGACCAGAACCAGATCCCAGGTGACATTCACCCTCCAAAGAAGGCTGATGTTGCTCACCGTTTGGCTCAGTGCGCTCTCGGTGGCCACTACCACAAGACTACTGCTGAGTTCCGTTCACCAGCTTATAAGTCGATGGTTGTTGAGGGTAACGCAGTTCGCGTATCGTTCAAGAATGTTCCTACAACTCTCGTACAGAAGGGCGAGGGCCGTATCAACGGTTTCCAGCTCGGCGTTCAGGATCCAAACAACGAGAAGAAGTTGATCTTCACCGTTGCTGAGGCTAAGATCGAGGGTAACACTATCGTTGTTTCGGCTGAGGGCGTTGAGGCTCCTGTAGCTGTTCGTTACTGCTTCAACGAGGATATGGGTAATGTATTCTCGGCTGAGGGTCTTCCATTGATCGCATTCCGTAGCGACAAGACTAAGTCGTTGAGCGCTCGTCCATACGTTGAGAAGCCATCTGAGATCGCTATCAAGTTCGAGGGTGAGAACTTCGAGAAGACTACATTCGCTGAGAAGGCTAACATCTGGCCAGAGGGCAAGCACTACTTCAGCCACATCCTTCCAAAGGAGTTCGAGGGCTTCCAGGTAATGGCTCCTGCACCGGTTGTTGAGAAGGGCGCTATGAGCCGTCCTGCTAAGGTTACTGCTTTGGCTGATGGTAAGATCTACCTCTTCACTTCTATCAACGCTACAACTCGCAAGGCTCCATGGCGTGTTCTTACAAACTGCTACACAACTTGTGCTATGGACGTTACAAAGAATGGCGAGACCAAGAGCGTATTGCGTGGTACTTTCTACATCGTAGAGCGCGAGGTTAAGGCTGGCGAGGTTGTTGAGATCCCTACATTCAAGAATCGTTGGGGTGTATGCGTTCTCGCTAAGACTATCGAGTAATCGACACAACTACCAATAAACGAATACCGACCAAGCTTATGCCTGGTCGGTATTTTTTATGCTATCGTGCAACCCTCTCAACTGCCCTACCTTTCGTAATTTGTAATGCTTTCATAATTTTAACTATTATTAGTTAAACACAGTGCAAAGGTAGAGGGTAAGTTTGACAACCCTTGTCAAATGAGTAAAAAATAGACAAAAAAGGGCATCCAACAAATTTGTTGAACGCCCCCCATTTTAAGTAGTTGTATATTATTGCGTATTTTTGGTTCTTAGTGTCTTTTTGCGCCACTTGCATATTTCATCGTAAAGAACCACCACCGCACCTATCACGATAAAAGCAACGACCAACAAAGCTCCTACTATGACGGCAAACACAATCAACGCAAAGATAAACCCCAAAATAGAGAACAAAAAAGTACCCATTGGTGCCGGGCTAAAAAAGAACAGCATCTCCATACCTACAAAAAAGCTGCTTTGTTGGGCTACTCTCGCCTATTTGATTGCTACTTCAATTTATCGGCCTTAACGCCCTCGAAGGTCATCTTGATTGGGAGTATATTACCCTCCTTATCGAAGTGCATCTCGTCGATGCATGTTACGCGGTTATTGCCGTCGATAGCTCCGAGGGGGTGGCGATGATATACGATATAGTATTTTTTGCTCTTCTCGTTGTAGATTACCGAGTGGTGCCCCGCGCCCGTGCCTACCTCTTTGTCGGTCTGAAGAATAACATCACGCTTCTCGAATGGGCCAAATGGCGAGTCGGCAATAGCGTAGGCTACGCGGTAGTTATCTTTTCTCCATCTGCCCTCGCTCCACATAAAGTAATACTTACCATCCTTGATAAACATAAATGGGCCCTCGACATAGTCCTTAGGTGTAACCTCGCGGAAGATTGTGCCATCCTCGAATGGAACAAAGCCGGTGAAGTCTTCGTTCAGCTTCGCCATATTGCAGTGCTTCCAGCCACCATAATAGATGTAGTATGTGCCATCCACATCCTTGAACACAAACTGATCGATAGGCTGCGCACCATTGATAATCTCGCCGATGAGCGGCTTGCCGAGGTAGTCCTCGAACGGACCTGCAGGGTTGTCGGCAACGGCGATACCGATACCGCCATACTCGCCTTCGTGGATATTGTTTGCACCGAAGAAGAGGTAGTATTTACCACCCTTCTCGATGATTGAAGGTGCCCACAACGCGCTCTTAATCCAGGTTACGCGAGTGTTGTCGACAATGCGCTCGTGCTTTGTCCAATTGGTGAGGTCCTTCGACGAGAAACAGTCGAGGTGGAGTTGATCCTTGAATGGCTGCGACCAAGTTGGATATACCCAATAGGTATCGCCAAAGATAACACCTTCAGGGTCGGCATACCAACCCTCGAAGATAGGGTTTCCGGCACGCTTTACAGCACAACCCGACAATATAAGCACAACAAGGGCAAGTGAGAGGATCTTCTTCATAATCATTTAGTGTTAGTTTTAACAAAGGTATAGAATAATTTATGAAAAGACAAGTGGCAGACAAAAAAAGAGCGGACAATCTTACGATGTCCGCTCCGAAACAAAAGGTATATATTAGTTATTATATGCCTTCATTACCGAGATAAGGTCGAGAACCTTGTTCGAGTAACCCCACTCGTTGTCGTACCAAGATACAACCTTAACGAATGTGTCAGTCAAAGCGATACCAGCCTTAGCGTCGAAGATCGAAGTACGAGCGTCGCCCAAGAAGTCAGACGATACAACATCCTCGTTAGTGTAACCGAGAACGCCTGCCAACTCACCCTCAGATGCAGCCTTCATAGCAGCACAGATTTCATCGTACTTAGCCGGCTTAGCGAGGTTAACGGTAAGGTCAACAACGGAAACGTCAAGAGTGGGAACACGCATAGACATACCGGTAAGCTTGCCATTAAGTTCCGGAATAACCTTACCTACT
>JAFZDR010000071.1 GCA_017561105.1 Alistipes sp.
CAAGATTATACATAATGCTGACCGTGGTGGTGCTTTTCGTGCAGGTGTTCGTGCTGAACAACCTCTCGATATCGCCACTTGTTGCCCCTATGGTCTATATAGTTCTGATTTTGATGATGCCTATCGAGTCGTCGCAATGGAAGATGCTCGGTGCAGGCCTTTTGTTGGGTGTGTTGATGGATATAACAATGGGCACAGCGGGACTGAACACCATAGTTACGCTGCCAATGGCCTTCTTCCGTCGTCCGCTGCTTTACGCCTCTACAGGTATGTCCGCTGTATCAAAGGAGGAGGGAGTTCCCTCTACCAAGCGACTCGGTGTGCGTTTCCATCGCTACGCAATAACCATGATAGTTCTTCACTCGGTACTCTTCTACTTGGTGGAGTGGCTCTCGTTTGCCAACTTCGGAACTCTTTTGTTGCGTATCATTCTGAGTACGCTCTGCACACTATTCCTCGACTATATTATCATTGTGCTCTTCACAAAGCGCTTATCTATGTAGGCTATGAGAGATGGAGGGTTGTCACCACGCGCCATAGTGGCCCGTATCATTACCATAATCATCTTTGCAATTCTTGCTCTGAGATTGGGTTACATCCAGCTTGTAGATGATCGCTACGAGAAGTTGGCCGACAACAACTATCTCCGAAATGTAGTAGTCTATCCCCCACGAGGCGAGATTTTCGACCGCAATGGCGAGTTGTTGGCGCAAAATCGTTTGTGCTACGATGTCTCGATTGTCCGCAAGGATATGCCGAGATATGGTTTCGACACTACGCGCGTCAGCGAACTTGTGGGAATGTCGCGCGAGGCCCTTGTAAAGAAGATAAAACAATCACCATATCGTCGCGAGAGCCGACTGACCCGCTACCCGATAACCGTAGAGCAGAAGTTATTGCTCGACGAGATGAATATCGGAGGATTCTACACATCGCAACGAACCGTACGACAATACCCGCGCAAGATTGGCGGAAACCTCTTGGGCAGCATCAACGAGGTTACAAAGGCCAAGATCGAGAGAGATCCATCCTACTCGGTTGGCGACTATATCGGAATGGAGGGCTTGGAGCTCGCCTACGAGGAGGTGCTGCGAGGTGAGAAGGGTATGGTTTTGCAGGATATCTACGCGCCACAAGCGGAGCGAAATACCATATTAAAGCGACCTGTAGCGGGAAAATCGATTGTCTGCACCATCGATGCCGAGTTGCAGCAGTTGGCCGAAGAGTTAATGCAGGGCAAGGTGGGTGCCGTTGTTGCAATCGAGCCATCTACTGGCGAGATTTTGACAATGGTATCGGCGCCTACATTTAACCCCGACGAACTTGTGATAGGTCGTGAGCGTGGTAACAACTACGCCCGAGAGATCAACAACCCTCGTATGCCGCTGTGGAACCGCGCCGTAAAGTCGCGCTATCCGCCGGGTTCAACATTCAAGCTCGTTACCGGCCTTATCGGTATGCAGGAGGGAGTGTTGCGACCACACTATCAGTATTCGTGTAACATGGGCTATCACCTCGGCGGCGAGCATATCGGTTGCCACGCCCACCCATCGCCTTTGGCCATGAGCTATGCGATTGCTACATCGTGCAACGCCTATTTCTGCTATGTTTTCCGAAATATCCTCGAAAATAAGAAGATGTACAGCATTGCCAAAGATGGTTTCGAGTCGTGGCGCGACTATGTTATATCGTTTGGCTTTGGTCGCAAGCTCGATTCGGACTTCTTAGGTGAAGGCGCAGGCTTTGTCCCTACGCGCGAATTCTACGATAAGCGATTCCATAAATCGTGGAATGCACTCTCTATTCTCTCGCTATCGATTGGTCAGGGAGAGTTGGGTTGTACACCTCTGCAGATGGCTAACCTTGCAGCTATCGTAGCTAACCGAGGTTACTACTACATTCCACATATTGTACGCGAGATTGAGGGTCAAGACTCGATCGATACGCGATTCTACCAGAAACACTACACCAAGGTGGATAGCAAACACTTCAACCACATTGTCGAGGGTATGTGGCGAGGTGTAAATCGCGACGGAACCTGCCAGGGCGCATACCTCAAGGGACTTGATGTCTGCGGAAAGACCGGTACGGCACAGAACTCGAAGGGCGAGGACCACTCGACCTTTATATCGTTTGCACCGCGCAACAACCCTAAGATTGCCATCGCAGTATATGTCGAGCATGGAGGTTTTGGTGCCGAAATGGCGGTACCTATCGCTTCGCTTATCGAGGAGAAGTATCTGACCGATACAATACGCCGACCACACCTTGTGGAGTATGTAAAGGGTCGCAAGATTGCCTACCCAATGTATAGAAAGAAGAAGAAGTAATGGAGTATAGAGGAGGAGGAAAGAGAGATTCACTGTTTGGTAGTGTCGATAGAGTGGCACTACTACTCTACCTATTACTTGTATCGGTAGGTGTTATTGCCGTATTGTCGGCATCGTGGGTTGAGGATAGCGAAAATATCTTCGCCTTCTCGCACAACTATAACAAGCAGATTGTTTGGTTGGGCATATCTCTTGTCGTAGGATTGGTTATTATGCTGCTCGACCGCAGTTTGTGGCATAAGATAGCCTACTTCCTATATGCAGCGGCGATATTGGCACTGCTTGCAACGCTGATGTTTGGCCGAACGGTAAATGGTGCAAAGGCGTGGTTCGAGTTCGGACCGATACGACTTCAGACAATGGAGTTTGCCAAAATTGCCATTGCGCTGGCCACCGCGCGACTGATGAGTGAGTATAACTTCTCGATATCGTCGTTCCAGAGTCTTGTGAAGGTTGCGGGATTGTTGCTCGTACCGCTTGCCATAACCTACTTGCAGAACGATACGGGATCGGGACTTGTGTTGTGCTCCTTTATATTCATGCTCTACCGCGAGGGGTTGAACAAGTGGCTCTGCATACCTATTATATTTATAGCGGCACTCTTCCTGCTATCGTTCCTCTACTCGCCTACGGTGTTGTTGGTGGCGCTGATAGTTGTCTTTACTCTCTCGGAGTGCTTCGCTAATCGCAACTGGCGACACGGCATTATCTACCTCGCCTCGCTATTCGGCGCAAGCACCGCACTCTTCCTTGTACTGAACGCTGTGCCTTCGATATCGGTGGACTACTACATCGTATTGCTCGGCACAACCGTACTGTCGATGATCGGTGTCTGCATCTATGCCTATCGCGTACGCCTGCGTAATATATATATAATGGTATTGCTGTTCATGGTATCCATGATGATTACGCCAACCTCGAATGCGATGTTCAGTGTGATGAAACCCCACCAGCAAAACCGCATAAAGACCTTCCTCGGCATTACAAACGATACTTCGCTCAACTATAATGTTCGCCAGTCGAAGATCGCTATCGGTTCGGGAGGCCTCTTTGGCAAGGGCTACCTGCAAGGCTCGCATATCCGCTACGGCTTGGTGCCCGAGAAACATACCGACTTCATCTTCTGCACCATAGGCGAGGAGTTCGGTTTTGTGGGCGCATTCCTTGTGCTGATGCTTATTTTGGCATTTATCTTCCGACTGATGCGTATGGGCGACAACCAACGCGAAACCTTCGGTCGCGTCTATTGCTATATCGTAGCATCCATTCTGCTATTCCATACCCTTATCAATGTGGGTATGACTATCGGCGTAGTGCCGGTTATGGGTATTCCGCTGCCACTTATATCGTATGGAGGATCGTCGCTGCTGGCATTCTCGGTGATGATATTTATCGCCTTCGCATTCGATGCACAGACGATACGAGATGTGTAGAAGATTAAAGGCTTTAAGGATAATAAGGTGGCAGAATTCTGCCACCTTATTACTTTATAAACCGAGTCCGCAGCATACCACCCCCGAAAAACGCAAATATAGATATGGAGAGCAAAAGAGAAGGGCGGCTATACGACCGCCCTTCTTCTCTTCAAAATCGTCAATGATTAGGCTATTTTTGTGCGTTGCGCTGTGACGGAAAGCGGAGCATACTTGGCGTATGTGAGCATTTGCGACACAAGCAAGGTGCAAAAAGAGTCAATCAGAACGATTTTTGCTATTTTGTAGCAGACTCAAGACGCTTCATCATAACAAACATGAAGAGCGCAGAGAGGAGACAAAGCACGATAAATACCGACCAAACAACGGTGAGGCTGATACCACCC
>JAFZDR010000072.1 GCA_017561105.1 Alistipes sp.
AGAAAGACCGAGTATCAAGTTGTATAACAAGGCTACTTTGTCGTTACGCTCGCCCTCAAATGCTCATTTACGCCGAGTAAACTCCGCGTTTTCGGGCTTCGCAAGCCTAAAATTAGCTCTTGTTATACAACTTTCAAACAATATAGGATTGTCTGCATAATTTGGTTGGACAATATCTTTGGTCGCAAAGAAAACTTTGCTCCGAGTGGGGCGATGTGATGCTTAGATGAAGGCTTGGCAAGAAAGACTATAATAAAGCGGTTTGACATTTTGTCAAGCCGCTAATTTTATTTATATTTGCGAGGATAAAACCATAAAACTTGAAACAACAAACTATGAGATACCTACTTCTTGCGATTGCATTCCTATTTGTGCAGAGCACTTTTGCGGCCGATAGCACAAAGGTGAACAAGGTAAAAAAAGAGAAGACCGAGAGCGTTAAGGTAGAGAAGACCGAAAAGGTGGTAAAAGCCGACAAAGCCGAAAAGGTAGACAATGCCGACAAGGTCGAAAAAACAGACAAAGCCGAGAAGGCAGGCAAGGCGGATAAGGATAAAGGTGCAAAGTCGAAGGACTCTGTAAAGGTTGTTACTCCTCCCGCACCTCCTGCGCCACTCTTTACCGATATTATCCCACAGCCACTCTCTCTTGTTAAGGGTGAAGGTCGCTTTACGATAAACGAGCAGACTGCGCTTATTTGCGATAAGGGGTTGGAGAAGATTGCGAGCTACTTTACGCAGTATGTGCATTTAACCCGTACCAAGGGCAAGAAGAGCAACTCTATTCGACTGCTTCTTGACGAAAATCTCGGCAAAGAGGAGTATGCTCTGACAATCGGCAAGAAGGGCGTTGAGCTTCGCGGTGGCGACTATGGCGGTGTTTTTAATGGTGTTCAGTCGTTATTGCAGCTCTTGCCGCACGCTGTCTACACAAAGAGTGCACAACTGCCGATGGATGTTTCATATATCGAGGTTAAGGATGCTCCGCAGTACCACTATCGCGGTCTTTTGCTCGATGTAGCACGCACATTCCAGCCTGTGCACGAGGTTAAGCGCGTAATCGACCATATGGCCTATGTAAAGCTCAATAAGTTGCACTTTCACCTTGTCGATAACGAGAGCTGGCGTGTAGAGTTGAAGAAGTATCCAAACTTTGCAAAGGAGGGAGGTTTTCGTGGTGGCGATGCAAAGCTTCACCCTGTCCACGGCCGTTTTAATCAGAAGTATGGTGGCTACTACACTCAGGACGAGTTGCGTGATATCGTGGCATACGCGGCACAACGCAATATCGAGGTTATTCCGGAGATCGATATGCCGGGTCACAGCAAGGCGCTGGGTGCAATTCACCCCGATATTTTATGTAACTATACACCTGATACCTCAAATACCAATGGCATTGATATTCGCAATGCGTGGTGCGTAGCCAAGGAATCAAACTATGCTCTTATCGAGGATATAGTCAAGGAGTTGGTCGAGATATTCCCGTCTGAGTATATCCATATCGGTGGCGACGAGGTTCAATTCAACTGCTGGGAGCCTTGCCCTGATTGTCAAAAGTTGATGAAGGAGAAGACCCTCAAAGATGGCCATCAACTCGAGCAACACTTCCTCAACCGAGTAAGCGACATTCTCTCAAAGTATAACCGCAAGTCTATGGTATGGGACGAAGCGGTTGAGGGCGATATGTTGGCGAAATCGACTTTGGTATGCGGTTGGCGACACAAGCCACAGGTTAAGGGTTGGATAAACTCTATCAAGAATGGCTATCAGACAATCGTGATGCCATCGCTTATGCTCTATCTCGATAGGCGTCAAGAGTTTTACGATCGAGGATTTGGCACAAGTAGTTTTGTTTCGCTCAAAACTATCTGCGACTTCTCGCCCGAAAGTGCAGGCTTTAGCCCCGAGCAGACTAAATGCATCGCAGGTATCGAGTGTGCCTTCTGGAGTGAGATTTACCTTATGAATATAAATTCATCGCGCCACTTCTCGGACTATATCGAGTATATGATGTTCCCTCGTCTGTTTGCCGTATCGGAGATGGCTTGGAGCAAGCAGCGACGCACCTTTGATGATATCTATTCGGTGCTGAAGTCGAACTTCTACCACAAACTCCGCTCGATGAGTGCAACTTTCCGACTCGAGTCACCTACGATAAAGGTTGAGCACGGTAAAATTTTCGCTTCGGTAGAGGATGGATCGAAGTTGTACTATACCGATATCCGTACTAATAAGACCCAGGAGTACAGGGTGCCACTCAATGCCAATATGGCACCATTTGTAACATTCCAGAGCCGACTGATGACGGGATATAGCAACAATGTTGGTGCGCCAAACTTCCATACCTCACGCAAAGAGAGATTTACTCTCACATCATCTATCTCTTTCGATGAGAAATATCCCGCATCGAAATGCGAATCGTACGAACCGAGTTGGCATCATATGAGTCGCACTACCCGTGCTGCAAAGAAGGGCGATTGGATACTCTTCCGCTTCAAAAAGCCGGTAAAGTGCTCATACCTGAAGGTGGCAACGGGATTTCCACATCTCTATCGTCGTCTTATCTACAAGGGACACCTCGAGGTGTGCTACGACGGCAAGAACTTTGTCCGTGCCGGTAATTTGTCGAATGGATATTATATTCTCCGACCAAAGAATAAACCTATTCACGCATTACGCATTGTAGCTGACGGCATTAGTGACGCGGAGGATTGTGTAATGATTCAATCTCCGGTTATCAAATAAAATACTTTTTTATATCTTTGCATAAAAATAGAGCAATTATGGATAAGAAGTTAGAGGCAACGGCACGATTGATCGAGGTGATGGATCGCCTGCGTGTCGAGTGCCCTTGGGATAGAGAACAGACCATTCACTCGCTTAGAAACAACACCATTGAGGAGACCTTCGAGTTGGTCGATGCGATTACAGCCGACGATATGGAGGGTATCAAGGAGGAGTTGGGCGATTTGTTCCTGCATATTGTATTCTACTCGAAGATTGGCGAGGAGCAGGGTAAGTTCGACCTTGCCGATGTGGCAAATGGAGTGTGCGATAAGTTGATTTACCGTCACCCGCATGTCTATGGCGATGTTTTGGCCGAGTCGCCCGAGGAGGTAAAGCAGAATTGGGAGGCTTTGAAACTTCGCAAGAAGGCTCGCAAGAGTGGCGTTTTGGGCGGTGTTCCGCGTTCGCTGCCTGCAATGGTCAAGGCGTTCCGCATCAGCGAGAAGGCTGCAGCCGTAGGTTTTGATTGGGAGTCGGCTGCCGATGTATGGGATAAGGTGCACGAGGAGGTGCGCGAGGTTGAGACCGAGATGCAGAGCGGTGATAAGGCGAAGTTGGAGGCCGAGTTTGGCGATCTCTTCTTTGCGCTCATCAATGCTTGCCGCAAGAGTGGTATCGACCCTGAAAATGCGCTCGAATTGACCAATAAGAAGTTTATTAACCGCTTTAACCACCTCGAAAAGCGCGTGGCAGAGCAGGGTAAGATGGTTAGCGAAACTCCGCTCGAGGAGCTTGAGTCGTATTGGCAAGAGGCAAAGCAAATAGTTAGTAGCGAGTAACTAGTAGTGAGTAGCGAGTAGTTGAAAAAAATAATTTTTAATTCTTAATTTTTAATTTAGCTAATGGCTAATGGCCAACGGCTAATAGCAAAAAATATGGCATATATAAAGTCAGTAAGAAATCATACTCCCGAGGTTGGCGAGGGTACATTTGTAGCCGAAACTGCCGTGTTGATCGGAGATGTTAAGGTGGGCAAGGACTCATCTATTTGGTATAATGTGGTGTTGCGTGGCGATGTGAACTCAATCACTATCGGCGATCGTACAAACATCCAGGACGGCACCGTTATTCACACCCTCTACGACAAGTCGCCAAAGCCTTCGCAGACACATATCGGTAACGATGTATCGGTGGGCCACAATGCTACAATTCACGGTGCAATTATCGAGGATAACTGCCTTATAGGTATGGGCGCAACTATTCTCGACAATGCAGTAGTGGCATCGGGCTGTATTATCGCAGCCAATGCGTTGGTGTTGTCGAATTCGAAGCTGGAGCCAAACTCGGTATATGCGGGAGTGCCTGCCAAGAAGGTCAAGGAGGTAACCCCCGAGCAGCGTAAGGATATTATCCAGCGTATCGCTAACGACTACCGCCTCTACGCTTCGTGGTACGAGGAGTAGAGAGAAGACGAGAGACGAGAGACGAGAGACGAGAGAAATTTTTAATTTTTCATTTTTAATTCTGCATTTATGAAAAGCCGCTCTCCATACCTTGGTTACGCCTTTATTGCGATAGTTGTGAGTCTTATTTGCAACTTCTCGTATCTGTTGTTGCTGGTGTCGAGCCAGACAGATACGGGTAACCAACGCTCGCCTCGACAGCGCTATAAGGAGATTGCTTTTGAGCAGATGGATGGAGTGCTCTCGGTTGCGGGCGACGGATATGGCTATCTTATTACAGATGAGGGCGATAGCGTATTTATTGATCACCGCAAGGTGCATTGGCTTGGTCTGAAGTCGGGCGATGAGTTGGTAATCGAGGCGAGTGAGCGCCGCAATTTCGAGTCGGAGCACCTTATTATGCGTCGTGTGCTCGAGCGTAATGGCAGGGATTTCGACTACGGAGCGCTCTATCGTGGCTCGGAGCAGTGGAGTATTCTCCTGTATCAGTTCCTCTTCTACTTCGTATTGTCGTTCATTCTGCTTATGGTGATGAACTCGAAGGGACGCGACCTCTCGTGGTGGCGATTCTTTCTTCGTTCGGCAATATGCGCGGTGATACTCTTTGCCACATACTTTATCTCGCCGGTGCCGATGATGCACTCGGCCGAGGTTATACCTGTTTACAAGAGCCGTGAGGTGGTGGAGCTTGTTGTGGTGCTCAAGTCGTGCTTTATGCTGGTAGTGGTTATTCTCTACTCGCGTATCTACACCTTGCTCTATCGTGAGCAGCAGGTGTTGCTCGAAAATGAGATTCTCCGCAACGAAAACCTCACTACCAAGTATAATATGTTGGCCAGCCAGGTCAATCCTCACTTCCTCTTCAATTCGCTCTCGTCGCTCTCGATGCTCGTGCGCGAAAAGGATGAGGAACGAGCCTTGAAGTATATCGATCAGCTCGCCTATACATTCCGCTATATAACGCAGAATGTCAGTAACTCTAACTTTGTTAGCCTGCGCCAGGAGATCGAGTTCGCAAAGGCTTATACCTACCTCTTCAAGATTCGTTACGCCGATAAGATATCGTTCGATTTCGATGTGGAGAGTAAGTATCTCGACTATAGATTGCCGGCAATATCGTTGCAGCCGCTTGTTGGTAATGCGGTGAAACACAATACTATAACCGCAAAACGACCTCTGAATGTGCATATTCGTACGGAGGAGGGTTATCTTGTGGTATCGAACGAGAAACACCCTATGATTGAACCGAGTGTAGGTACCGGCATCGGATTGTCGAACCTCAATAGCCGCTATCAACTGTTGCTGAATCGCGAGATTGAGATTATCGACAACGATAAGGAGTTTATTGTACGCCTGCCGCTCGAAGAACCTAATAAATAGTATTTTATGCGAGTAGTAATTATAGAGGACGAAACCGCAGCTGCGCAGAACCTCTCTGCCATTTTGCGAAAGTTGTTGCCTGATGTAGAGATCGTGGCAACCATAGATACCGTGGTCGATAGTGTCGATTATTTCCGCTCGGCACCACAACTCGACCTCGTCTTTATGGATATTCACTTGGCTGACGGAGCATCGTTCCGCATCTTCGACAGCGTGAATATCACCACCCCTATAATCTTTACTACAGCCTACGACCAATACGCTATCGAGGCGTTCAAGGTCAATAGTATCGACTATCTGCTCAAGCCAATAAATGACGATGATGTGAAGCGTGCCGTGGAGAAGTGGCAGCGCCTGACCTCTGTTGAGCGAAGCGACTACACCTCGCGTGTTGCCGAGGTGGCGCAGCATCGTCCTGTCGAGCAGGTGTTCCTTGTTCACTTCCGCGATAAGATTATTCCGCTGCAGACAAAGGATATAGCCTTCGTACACACCTTCGAGGAACGAGTTACCGCCTATTGCCACAATGGCGAGAAGTATCAAATCGATATGACGCTCGAGGCCCTGCAGTCGAAACTGTCGTCGAACGACTTTTTCCGTGCCAATCGTCAGTTTATCATTTCGCGCAAAGCTGTGTCCGATATCTCTATCTGGTTTGGCAGCCGCCTTGCCGTAAATACCACTATCGAAACTCCTGAACGCGTCATAATTCCTAAGGCGAGAGTTCACGATTTCAAAAATTGGCTCACTAAAGTCGAAAATTAGGGCGATTCACCCCTGAAATTTTGCCATTTCACACCCAATTTCTGAATATAATTAAATTATATTCACTACCTTTGTGCGGTTTTTTGCAGAAGGGTAGCCTCTGCGCGTGGACCAACCAAAACAGAAAACAAAAACAATAGATAGAATGAAGCGTTTTCTTCTTGCAATTTTCATGTTGGCATTTGCCGTATCAGCCTTTGCGCAGACGGGCAAGGTGTCGTTTTCGCTTATCGACTCTGAGACAAAGCAGGGTGTTATGGGCGCTGTAGTCGAGGTTTATCCTACAGCCACCCCCGATAAGAAAAAGTATTACACCTCGGGTGCTAATGGTTATGTCTCAATTCAGGGCTTGTCGTATGGCTCATACACAATGCTCGTAACATTCATCGGTTATAAGGACCTTCAGAAGGATTTCCGCCTTTCGGGTGCAACTCTTTCGCTCGGCAAGGTTGTGATGACCGAGGATACCAAGCGCATCGAAACCGTGGTTAAGACCGTAAAGGCGTTGCGTACATCGCAGAATGGCGATACATTGAGCTATAGCGCAGGTGCCTTTAAGGTGTCGAATGATGCCGATGTAGAGGGCCTCTTGAAGAAGATGCCGGGTATTACAATCAACAACGGCTCGGTTGAGGCTCAGGGTGAAACCATCAAGAAGATCTTTGTCGATGGTAAGGAGTTCTTCGGTGAGGATGTCAATACCGCTATCAAGTCGTTGCCTGCCGAGGCTGTAGATCGTATCGAGGTGTTCAATAAGTTGAGCGATAATGCCGAGTTCTCGGGTATGGATGATGGCGAGGG
>JAFZDR010000073.1 GCA_017561105.1 Alistipes sp.
CCTCTCGATGATTGTCTATGGCGTAGCCTTCGACTTCTTTAACATCTCGGGCTCGCTCTATGTCGATAAGGAGACTGCTCCGGAAATTCGTGCGAGTGCGCAGGGAGTATTTATGATTATGACCAACGGCTTTGGTGCATTTATCGGCTCGTATGTTGCGGGTTGGGTTGTAGAGTCGTGGGGCTGGCCTGTATCGTGGTATATCTTCGCAGGATATGCTCTCGTGGTGGCAGTGCTCTTTGCGGTTGTATTTAAGTATAAGCACAATCCTCAGCAGGTGTAACCGCCAAGCATCGCAAATAAAAAAACACCACTCCGCAAGGGTGGTGTTTTTGTTTATGATCTAACTCTTAGAACGCCTTTGGTATATATACCGAACCATCAGGGTTAATAAGTATGTAACTTATTGGTGCAACGGTCTTTCCTTCCCAAACAGCCGCTTTGTCGTTGTAGTTGCAGATGGTCTTGCTGCCGTCTGCGTATGCGGTGAGGAAGAGATTATTGCCTACAGAGTGGTGGTCGGTCATCAGCTCCTTCTGCAGGTGGCGAACGGGCACAAACTCGTCCCACGCGCGCTTAATGCGAGGTACATCAGCAAACTTGTAGGTGTAGAATATCGGACGACCGCCAAACTCTACGATCTTTAACGATATCTTCGGATCGACAATGCCGTCGCCCTCCATCCAGCGAGGATCTCCCGACTTCTCGAGCTTGTAAAGACACTTTCCGCGAGTGTGATTTTGCGTCGCACGATCCGAGTTGTAGAGGATAATGCCGTGATAGACCAACTCCCACATTGGATATACGCCCGATGCAAATGGGTATTTGCCTTCGCTCAGGCTCTTGAGCTCGCGACCTGCGTAGTTGATGTAGTCAATATTTGCTGCTACGTGGTCGTAACCACCTTCGCTTGCGGCACCGCCCATCAGTCGTTTCGACTCGGCAAGAATCTTATTCTGAATTTCGGCCATCTGCTCGGGTGTTGCAGGGTGGCGAGGATCGGCACAACGGTTAGGATAGGTTGCCGAATATACATCGATATAGTGAGGGCCTTTTACGCCAAGGTCTGCCATTCTCTTCAACTCTTCGGGTACCCACTTGCTCCACGATGCCACCTGGCAGACGTTAATGCACCAACCTCCGGCCCAGATAAAGCCACGGTCGAATGAGCCATCTTTAAGTTTTCCTGCCCACCACGGATCCCACATTGGCGATACGGTATATCCGTCAGTGTTTGTGGCGTGGAGAGTCATCTGATATCCCAACTTCTGTGTTTTCTCGATAAGTCTGCGTAGGCCTGTCTCGCCACCGATAGCTTGCTCGACAGGGAAATGTTGCGGTGTGCGACCGTCATAACCGCCGTAGTTCCAACCAGCCGAAACGAATGTAGCTTTATCTATGCCCGAATCCTTGATTGCCTGAACGAACTCGCTCGCTACACCAAACGGCATATGAACCTCCAACGGATATTCGGTCTCGGCGGTAAAGTCGGCCTTTACGCGCTCGGGGCTCTTCGATGAGATGTCGGCAATAGGCTTTGCGCAGTGGGTCTGAATACGCACTACGATAGACTCGGTGAGGTAATCTAACTCGGGTTGCTCGTTAATGCGCTCCTTGATAGTCTTTATGCCGCTATTATCGATTTGGTATTTCTGATACGCCTTGGCGATATTTGCGTAGGTTGCATCCTTGCCCTTTAGGCAGTTGTAATCTACTACAATATCGTTGTAGATGTCGAAGTATTTGCGTACTCCGTCGGCGCGGAAGCGGAGTGCGGTTTCGTATTCGCCATTTGTGGCACGAGCGATAAAGTAGTAGTCGAAACGCCACTTCTTGACGTGTCCCCACCAAAGATTGTCGCCGCGCTTCATGGCGTAGATTGGCATTACGCTCTTTGCACTTTTGTAGCTGCCATTGTCCTTGTTGAAATGGCCATACATACCTCGTGCGCTCATCCAATAACCTTCATCGCCCTTCTTTGCCTTCATAAATGATGGGATAACCTCGATGCCCCATACGTCGGCTGCGATATGCTCCTTCGGGATTGTAAGGCGCAGACCTTCGGTGTGCTTTGCGAGTTTGTAGTTGCGCACCACAACCCTATTCTCACCGTTAGTAACAGGCTTCTCGCTCTTCTCCGATGGTTCTCCATAGAGGAAACGTACCTCGACACTCTGCGCATGGAGTGAGAGCGAAAGGCTCAAAGTCAGAGCCACTGTAGCTAAGAATTTTCTCATAATAGTCAGTGTTACTTGCGCAAAGTTAGCTTTATTTTCCGAAATGCGCTCTAAAATATGCACGATATTTGCCGCATGGTCGTAGGTAAAACAAAAACTTACGACTTATGAAACGCAAAATTTTGATTATTTTTTCGGTCTTGTTTGCGGTTGCCGTATCTATTATAGGATTTACGCGTGCAACGAGCAAAACCAACTCTACGAAGGCTCAGCAGCGCGAACAGCGCCACATCGAGCGCGAAAAACGCCGAGCCGAGCGACAGGCTGCCTATGAGCGATATGTCGATTCGATAGTTCTTGCACGCAACTACCAATTCAACCCGCAGTCGATGCAACAAGAGCCTGCAGGGCAGATGCGACTACTGAATAATCCCAACTTCGAGCTTAGTGTATGGGGTAGTGAGGTGGATGTTTTTCTCCCCTATATCAAAGGTGTAACACCGCCATACTACACTGTGTTGCTGAACTATACTATGCCTTCGGTCAAGAACTATGTAACCGAGAAGAGCCAGGAGGGGTGGCTTGTAACATTCTCTTCGTCGCTCTATAGCGGCTCGGACTACGACTTCTTGCTCGAGATATACACCGCATCGGGTAGCGCTACGCTCACCATCTCCTCGCCGTGGTATCCCGATGTACAGTATGTGGGTGGTATAATGGGGCAGAACTAATGGCTGTGCGTGCCCTGCTTCTTGCAATGATGCTCTGTGTGAGTACGGTTGCAAGCGCCGATGTCGGCGAAACGACAAGTGTTCAAGATGCTCAGTCGAAGGCGAAATTCGAACGCGCAGAGCGTCAGGCGGCCTATTCGGCCGAGATAGATGCGATAGTCAAGTCGCGAAACTATATCTTCCGCCCTATAACTATGCAGAATGTGGTTACGGGAAATACGCGCTCGCTCTTTGCCTACTATATGTATGCGGGTGTTACGGGCGATAAGATTGTGCTCCATCTACCCGTAGAGTTTACCTCCTATGTTATCGATACCATAAATCTCGATTCGTTTGCAGAGGGGTATACCGCAACACTCGACAATAACAGCAATTGGCGCATAACATTCTCCTTTATGAATGGTAGTGAGCGCTGGCTGGCGGAGATATTCCTATCAAATATAACGGGTCAGACACGCCTGGCTCTCGTTACGCCCGAAGGTGTGATGCGTTATCTTGGCACTATAGAGAGTGGTGCAACCATAAAACGAAAAAGTCGTCGAACAAGGTAATTTCGGCGTTAAAAAAATGTGCCCCGCGTGGGACACATTTTTTAGTTTCCGACTTCGCAGAGGAATTTGATGCGCACTAAGCGAATCTCCTCTTCGGTGTATTCATCGCCGAGTTCTTCGAGAGCCTCGTCGAGGGAGTCGCTCTCGGCATCCTCCTTGAAGTAGAGGTAGATATCCTCAATTCTATCCTCATCCATATAGTCGGAGAGGTAGTATTGGATGTTCAACTTTGTACCCGAGTTTACGATTGTCTCGATCTCGGTGAGTAACTCGTCGAAAGTGAGGTTCTTGGCGCGAGCGATATCCTCGAAATCCATCTGTCGGTCGATAGACTGAATGATGAAAATCTTGTTGCCCGCCTTGTTTGCCACCGACTTAACGACCATATCCTGAGGACGAATAATATCATTCTCCTCCACATAGACCTTGATCAACTCGATAAACTCCTTGCCGAACTTGTTGGCCTTACCTACTCCTACACCCGAGATATTCTGCATCTCCTCGATGGTGATAGGGTACTGAATTGCCATATCCTGCAACGACGGATCCTGGAAGATTACAAATGGCGGAAGGTCGTGCTTCTGCGCAACCTTGCGACGCAAATCCTTCAACATCGCAAAGAGCTGTTCGTCGGCTACGCCGCCACCCTTAGGCACCGAAGCCTCGGCTGAGCGCTCCTCCTCGTCGTAGTCGCGATCCTGAGCCACCATAACCTTGGTAGGTTTGGCAATATAAGCCTCGCCCGCCTCATTTATAGATATAAGTCCGTAGTTCTCGATATTCTTGTTGATGAGTCCCATAATAAGACCCTGGCGCACAACTGCCGACCAGTGGCGTTCTCCCTTGCTCTTTCCAATGCCGAACCACTCTAACTTGGCGTGTCCGAAGCTCTTGATTGCTGCGGTGGTCTTGCCTACAAGCAGCGATACGAGGTGCTCCATCTTGAACTTGTCGCCAATGGCACGCAACGCCTGCAAAGCCTTTACGAGATCCTGCGTAGCATCGACCTGCGGACGCGGATTGCAGCAGTTGTCGCATGCGCCACATCCATCCTCGTTATACTCCTCGCCAAAGTAGTGGAGAAGAGTCTTGCGGCGGCACATTGCGCTCTCGGCATAAGACTCGGTCTCGAGGAGGAGAAGCTTTCCAATCTCCTGCTCGGCAACAGGTTTACCCTGCATAAACTTCTCGAGCTTCTGAATATCCTTATAATTATAAAAGGTAAGGCAGTGTCCCTCGCCACCATCACGGCCGGCACGACCGGTCTCCTGATAGTAGCCTTCGAGTGATTTCGGAATGTCGTAGTGGATTACAAAGCGTACATCCGGCTTGTCGATACCCATACCGAATGCAATTGTCGCAACAATCACATCCACACCCTCCATAAGGAAGGCATCCTGGTTGTCGGCGCGGGTCTGCGCATCCATACCTGCGTGGTAGGCGCGAGCCTTGATGTTATTTGCAACGAGCAACTCGGCCAACTCCTCCACCTTTTTACGGCTGAGGCAGTAGATAATGCCGCTCTTGCCCTCGTTCTGCTTGATGTAGCGGATAATCTCACGATCGGTGTCGTTGTTCTTTGGTCTTAGTTCGTAGAAGAGGTTAGGACGGTTAAACGACGACTTGAATACAACCGCATCGGTCATACCGAGGTTCTTTTGGATATCCATCTGCACCTTTGGTGTGGCGGTTGCGGTAAGGGTAATAAGCGGAGCCTGACCTATATCATTTATGATAGGGCGGATTCGTCGGTACTCCGGACGAAAATCGTGTCCCCACTCCGAGATACAGTGTGCCTCGTCGATAGCATAGAACGAAATCTTAATCTTCTGCAAAAAGGCGATGTTGTCCTCCTTGGTGAGGGACTCCGGTGCAAAATAGAGGAGCTTGGTCTTGCCGGCCAACACCTCGTCGCGCACTTGCTGTACAGCGGCGCGGCTCAACGACGAGTTGAGGAAGTGTGCAATGCCGGAGTTGTCGGAGAAGGTACGCATGGCATCGACCTGGTTCTTCATCAGGGCGATAAGCGGAGAGATGATGATGGCTACGCCATCCATCATCAACGCCGGCAACTGGTAGCACAACGACTTTCCACCTCCGGTAGGCATCAGTACAAATGTGTCGCGTCCCGAGAGAAGATTTAGAATAACCTCCTCTTGATTTCCCTTGAAAGAGTTGAATCCGAAATACTCTTTCAGCTTTTCGCGTAGTAAATTTCTGTCAGTCAATGCCTGTGACATGATAAATTTTGCTCTAAAACTCTATTTTTAACCAAATTTCCAATCAAAGATAAAAAATATTTCGGAAAAAAAAGTAACTTTGTCTGAAATTTTACAGAAATTTTTTGTTGTATGAGGCTTTATACTACAGATTTGGTCAAGAAATATAAGGCTCGCACGGTCGTAAATCATGTCTCTATAGATGTGCAGCAGGGCGAGATTGTCGGACTGCTCGGACCCAACGGTGCGGGTAAGACCACCTCGTTCTATATGATCGTGGGACTTATCAAGCCTAACGAGGGTCGCATCTTCCTCGAGCACGACGACGGCCATATCGACGAACTTACGAAGTTGCCGGTTTATAAGCGTGCGCAGTTGGGTGTGAGCTACCTCGCTCAGGAGGCTTCGGTCTTCCGTCATCTCACCGTCGAGGATAATATCCGTTCGGTGCTTGAGATGACCAACTATACCAAGGAGTACCAGCGCGAGCGTACCGAGGCTCTTATCGAGGAGTTCCGCTTGCAGAAGGTGCGCAAGAGCTATGGTAACCAACTTTCGGGAGGTGAGCGTCGCCGTACCGAGATTGCGCGAGCTATCGCCATCAATCCATCGTTCGTGTTGCTTGACGAGCCGTTTGCGGGTGTCGATCCAATCGCGGTGGAGGATATACAGAGCATCGTTGCGACCTTAAAGAACAAGAATATCGGTGTTATTATCACCGACCACAATGTAGATGAAACACTCGCAATTACCGACCGCACCTACCTGCTCTACGAGGGTAAAATCCTTAAAACAGGTACTGCCGAGGAGTTGGCGAACGACGAGATGGTGCGACGCGTCTATCTCGGCAAGAACTTTGAGTTGAAGAAAAATCATAAGTTTGAGCTCCCAAACGAGTAAAAATTGTTCTGATTGGCTCTTTTTGTACTGCACTTCGGATAACGAAATGCTCACATACGCCGAAGTATGCTCCGCTTTCGCTCCCTCGTTTAGCACAAAAATAGCTCAATCACCTCCAATTTTTAGGAGAGGGAAATTGTTCTGATTAGTTCTTTTTGTACTGCACTTCGGATAACGAAATGCTCACATACGCCGAAGTATGCTCCGCTTTCGCTCCCTCGTTTAGC
>JAFZDR010000074.1 GCA_017561105.1 Alistipes sp.
ACCTCAAAATAGCAAAACGAGCACTGCTGCTCATACTCTTTGGCCTTATCTACAATGGTCTGTTTAAGCTCGATTTCGAGCATCTTCGAGTATGTAGTGTATTGGGCCGAATTGGTGTGGCGTGGGCTGTGGCTGCGGTGCTCTATATAAACTTTGGACGACTCTCGCGTGCGGTAATATGTACGGTGATACTCCTTGTATACTATTTCATAGTGTGTTATCTGCCTGCACCCGATGTTGAGGGGGCCGATCCTCTCACAATGCAGGGTACGATAGTAGGGTATATCGACCGCCTTATAACACCCGGAAGGTTAATCTACGATAATGGTCGTTTCGACCCTGAAGGACTCTTTTCGACACTCCCTGCCGTAGTGTCGGCTATGCTGGGAATCTTCGCCGGCGAGTATGTTCGTAGCGAGAAATATTCGGGCAGTCGCAAGACACTTATAATGCTCCTTGCAGCTGCCGTTATGTTGGTCGTGGGCTTGTTGTGGAGCATTGAGTTCCCTATAAACAAGAAACTATGGTCGAGTTCGTTTGTCCTTGTTGTGGGCGCCTATAGCCTTGCAATGTTTGCTATATTCTACTATGTAGTGGATGTGCGCGGCTGGCAAAAGTGGACATTGCCGCTACAAGTTATAGGCATGAACTCTATAACAATTTATATGGCGCAGAAAATCATCCCTTTCAAGTCGGTGAACAAATTCTTCTTTGGCGGAGTTGCGGGTGAGCTGCCACCACTTTGGGGCGATGTTGTTATAACGGGCGGATATGTATTGGTCTGCTGGTTGTTCCTCTACTTCCTCTATAAGAAAAAGGTGTTTTTGAAGGTGTAAAGAGAATAAAAAAGATTCGAGCCAAATAAGCCCGAATCTTTTTATTTAGTTCTTTACGCGGTAGGCTCGTTGCACCCCCTTGATACGCATTATCGCGTGGATAAGAGTATCTACAACCCCCACCGAAGGTACCTCCACGCTGATAGTTCCTACGCCTGTGCCATCACCTCGCGAGTTGAGGTTTATCGAGCGGATGTTCAACTTCATATCGCGGCTTACGACCTCGGTAATCTGATTTACCAAACCGGCTGAGTCATTGGCATTTATCGCGATGGTTACGCGGAATGCACCCTGCGCATTTTCGCGCCATTTTGCATCCATAATTCGGTACGGATACTGCTCGCGCATACGCTTGGCATTCGGGCAATCGGTGCGGTGGATAGTGATACCTGTGCTGATTGTTACAAAGCCGAAGATATCGTCGCCCTTGATAGGGTTGCAGCATTTTGCCAACTTATATACTATATTATTTATACTCTCGTCGATAATCAACGCATCGCTCGACTGCTTTGACTGCGCTTGTGCTGTAGTGGCGCGACGACGAGCCTCAGCTTCGGCCTCGGCAGCGCGACGCTCCTCATCGGCCTCGCCCGAGAGCCACTTGGTCAATATCTCCTTCACTACGGCCAAGTCGATCTTCTCCTCGGCAATCAACTCGTAGAGTGCAGTTCCGGTGCGCTGCTTATAATATTTACATAGGTAGGCTACTACCTCGTCGATATTTTTTGTAATCTTCCAGTTCTTGAGCTTGCGCTCCAACTCCTCGCGTCCAAGATTTGCACTCTTGGCCTGCTCCTCGCGAATTACCGACTTGATCTTGCTCTTCGCTTTTGATGTTACCACAAAGTTCAACCAATCGGCCTTTGGCTGCTGGTTTTTCTGTGTCAAAATCTCTACGATATCGCCATTCTGCAACTGCTCGCGAATAGGTACGGCACGACCATTTACCTTTCCGCCCGAACAGGTACAACCCAGGTTTGAGTGAATATCGAAGGCGAAGTCCAATACGGTAGCACCCTCGGGCAACTTGCGAATATCGCCATTAGGAGTGTAGACGAAGATCTCGCCCGATGCAGGCTTTGCATCGAAACGCTCGGCAATATCCTCCTTGGTTTCGCTCATCAACTCGCGAAGGCGCTGCAACCACTGCTCGCTGGTCTGTGCACCCTGGTTTACACCCTTGTAGCGCCAGTGTGCCGCAATACCGAGCTCAGCCACATTATCCATGCGCTCGGTGCGAATCTGAATCTCTACCCACTTGCCATCGCCCGCCGCTACGGTGGTGTGCAACGACTCGTAGCCGTTCGACTTCGGAATTGAGATCCAGTCGCGCATACGGTCGGTATTCGGAGTGTAGAAGTCGCTCACGATTGAATAGGCTAACCAACACTGTGCCTTTTCGAGATTTTCGGGACAATCTATGATGATACGAATGGCGAAGATGTCGTAAACGCCCTCGAAAGGTACCTTCTGCTTGCGCATCTTGTTCCAAATCGAATAGACCGATTTTGTGCGGCTCTTGATGTGGTATTTTATACCCGCAGCATCTAATCCCTTGCGGATAGGCTCGACAAAGTGTTCAATAAAGTCCAAACGCTCCTTCTCGCCCTCGCGCAACTTGTCGGTGATATGTTTGTGATCGGCAGGCTCGAGCTGCGACAGCGACAGGTCCTCCAACTCACTCTTGATATTGTAAAGACCGAGCTTGTGGGCAATCTGCGCATAGAGGTTGAGGCTCTCCCACGACTTCTTCTTGCGCTTTTCCTCGGGGAACATCGCAATCGAACGCATCACCTCGAGACGATCGGCGAGCTTAATCAATATAACTCGCGGATCCTCCGAGTAGGATACAATCATATCGCGGAAATCCGATGCTTGGTCGGAGTGGGTGTTGAGCTTCAGTTCTGAGATATTTGCCAAACCTATGGCAATGCCGGCCACCTCCTCACCAAACTCCTTGCGGATAGTCTCGAGAAGGCTTTCGAGAGCCTCATCGTCGTTGCC
>JAFZDR010000075.1 GCA_017561105.1 Alistipes sp.
AGGTGCTTGCCATTGGTGCAGAACTTCTTAATCTCCTTACTCATGGCCTTATCGCCACCTTGTGTATCATCCTCGGTGTAGTTAGGGTAGGCGTTGTCAAATCCCTCCTTCCACCAGCCGAAGAAGAGTACGGTGTTGGAATCGACGCTCTCGGCTGCATCCTTGACACGACCATTTAAGTCGGTATATTTGAGGAGGTAGTCGCCATATTGGTGCTTGAAGATGATACGCTGCCACGACTTCATCTCCTGTACCCACTTTGGCTGAGGCTTGCGATCCCACCATGTCTTCTCAACCCAGGCGCGATACTTGTCGGCTGCCTTGTGCCAAGTACCGTCGTAGAGGGCGAAGATGTTTGTATCGTTCGACCACTTCTCACCATAGAAGCAGTGTGGGTATTTGAAGAGTCCGTACTCGGGCTGTGTAAACTTGCCTTGTGCATCGGGATAGACGCGCATGCCGTGCCATGTATCCTGAATGAGAGGGTCGTGGCTACCGAAATAGACACCCTCCTTCTCGCCAGCCAAGAGGAAGAAGTTCATCGATGCATTGCCGCCATAGTGCAGGTCGCGCTGACGGAAGTGCTGATGAGGACCCATATATGGGGTGCTCATAGCCTTTGAAAGTATGTGCTTTATAGGGTCTGCATAGTAGCGGCCACCGCTGTGCGACATAATCAAAGCGTGGTCCTTTGGCATATTGGCGTTGTGGAGAAGCGGATAGTCCAACTCGCGGATGACGCTGTGCTCGGTGTTGTTTGCCACCTCCGATGCAAAGTGCACCTCGTCGCCCTGCAGGGTTACGATAAGGCGCAACTCCATATCGAGCTTCACTCCGTCGATATCGGTGAGCTTGTCGTAGACGATAGTGATTGCCTTGCCGTCGCACGATACGCGGGCCTTCTGCATATCGGGCATAATCTGAATTTCGCGCTCGGCGTGAGTATCGTAGAACATTCGCCACAAGTAACCGCCCGAGGCGTAGTTGTGGCCCGTTTTGAGGTTTGTGAGCGATGTGAGATTTCCATCCTTGTCGATAGCGACCTTTACAAGCTCGTTTTTAAGTTGAAAACTCTTTGCCCAAGCCGACGGACAAACAGCGCACAAGAGAAGTGCAAGTAGAAGGGCGGATAGCTTTTTCATCTTCTTGTTGTGAATTTGTGTAAATGTTATTTACAAAGGTAGGAAAAAATAGTTGATAAATGCCGCCAAAGTTGATAATTTTTGTGGTTTTGTTTGAAATTTAATACGATTTACAATAATTTTGTAGAAGTATTCGTTTTGAGAGCGAAATAGAAACACAAATTATGAAAAAGAACACATTTGTATTGGTTGCAGTATGCTTTGCATCGGCACTCCTCGGTGCCGGCGTGGCATCTTATGCGGTAGTGCGCAACTCGAAGGTTGCAACTACCATAGAGTATGTAAATCGCGATGGTGATACAGTTCCTGTTGCTAAGACGCAGTTTGTGTCGTTGGAGCAGTCGGCTGCCTATCCCGATTTGACCTATGCTGCCGAGAATGCAGTCAAGGCGGTTGTAAATATCGAGGCTATCACCGAGGTCGAGGTGCGCCAGCAGGGTATGATGCCTTATAACCCGTTCTTCGAGTTTTTCGGATTTCCACAGCCTCAGCAAGGCAATGGTCAGCCGCAGAAGCGCGAGCAGAAGTCGGGCGGCTCGGGTGTGATTATCTCGACAGATGGTTACATCGTAACCAACAACCATGTTGTTGATGGTGCAACAAAGTTGCGCGTGAAGTTGAATGACGGTCGCGTATTCGATGCGAAGGTTATAGGTAAGGACCCTACCACCGATGTTGCACTTATCAAGGTCGAGGCCGAGGAGTTGCCAATCTTGAAGTTCGGCTCGTCGGATGATTTGCGTCTGGGTGAGTGGGTGTTGGCTATCGGTTCGCCATTCGACCTGCAGTCGACTATTACGGCGGGTATCGTGAGTGCTAAGGCTCGTCAGTTGGATGTTATTCCTAACGAGTTCCGCATCGAATCGTTCATTCAGACCGACGCTGCGGTAAATCCTGGTAACTCGGGCGGTGCGTTGGTTAATACACGCGGCGAGTTGGTGGGCATCAACACCGTTATCAAATCGTCAACCGGAAGCTATATCGGTTACTCGTTTGCAGTGCCTGAGAGTATCGTTCGCAAGGTTGTAAATGATCTCCGCGAGTATGGTATCGTGCAGCGTGCATTACTCGGTATATCATATCGTTACATCGACCAGGACTTTATCGATCAGCTCGGCAAGGATACCGGCATCAAGGAGGTTGGTGGTGTCTATGTTGCAGGCGTTACCGAGGGTGGCTCGGCTTCGGAGGCAGGTCTTCGCAAGGGCGATGTTATCACCGATATTGACGGCGTGAAAATCACCTCTGCAACAACGCTTACCGAGCAGATTGGCAAGCATCGTCCTAACGATAAAGTGTCGTTGGTTGTAAAAAGAGGCGATAAAGTGAAACATTTTGAGGTTGTTCTTCGTAATAAAGCAGGTAAAGCAGAGCTTTTAACCAAAAATGATGTCGATGTCATTGAGGTTTTGGGTGGCCGCTTTGCCGATATCGACGACCGCACAGCGCGAAAACTCGACATCAGAGGCGGTGTACAGGTGCAGTCGGTTAAGAGTGGCGGTTTGCTCGCTAAGGCTCGTGTTCGTGAGGGATTTGTTATCACTCACATCAACGACAAGGCTGTACGCTCGGTTGCGGATCTTGGTCGATTGACCGATAAGATTCAGTCGATTGATGGCGTTTACCCTGATGGCAAGGCAGCAAGCTATACGATAGTTACAGAATAGCAGGAAAATCGTTCTGATGAGTTAGTTGCGCCAAGAAAGATGGCATTTAATGGCATTCGGACTTTCA
>JAFZDR010000076.1 GCA_017561105.1 Alistipes sp.
AGTACACACACGCACGCATCTGCTCGGTGCTCCGCAAGGCTGCAGAGCAGGGCATTGCATTCGAGGATTCGAAGATCTCTTGCGAGTTATTGCCTGAGGAGATTGAGTTGATCAAGATGTTGAATGACTACCCTACAACCGTTCAGTCGGCAGGCGAGGCGTTTGCTCCATCGATGATTGCAGCCTACACCTACGAGTTGTGTAAGAGTTTCAACGGCTACTACCACGACCACTCTATCCTCCGCGAGGAGAACGAGGCTGTGAAGAAGATGCGTTTGCAGTTGGCACAGCAGGTTGCTCGCATAATCAAGCGCTCGATGCGTTTGTTGGGAATTGATGTACCTGAAAGAATGTAATATATATGGCAGGATCAAACTTTGTTGATTATGTAAAGATTTTCGCTCGTTCCGGACACGGAGGAGCAGGCTCGGCGCACTTCCGTCGCGAGAAATTCGTCGCTTTCGGTGGTCCCGATGGCGGTGATGGCGGCAAGGGCGGCTCGATTATTCTTCAGGGCGATCGTCAGTATTGGACACTTATTCACTTGAAATATCAGCGTCACCAATTCGCCGAGGATGGCGAGTGTGGCTCGGGCGCTCGTTCACACGGTAAGGATGCGAAGGATATTATCATTCCTGTACCTCTCGGCACAGTTGCCAAGCAGATTTTTACAGATGAGGAGACGGGCGAAACATACACCGAAGTTGTAGGCGAGGTTACTGAGCACGGCGAGCAGCTCGTTCTGCTCAAGGGTGGCCGCGGAGGTTTTGGTAACTGGCACTTTCGCACCGCCACGAACCAGGCTCCACGCTACTCACAGCCGGGTGAGGAGGGCGCCGAGGGTGCATTTATCCTCGAGTTGAAGGTCTTGGCAGATGTCGGTTTGGTAGGATTTCCAAATGCAGGTAAGAGTACCCTGCTCTCGGTTGTTTCGGCTGCAAGACCGAAGATTGCAAACTACGCATTTACAACCTTGGAGCCAAACCTCGGTATCGTAGAGGTGCGTGACGGTCACTCGTTTGTTATGGCGGATATTCCGGGTATCATCGAGGGTGCGCACGAAGGCAAGGGCTTGGGAACGCGATTCTTGCGCCATATCGAGCGAAATTCGATTTTGCTCTTTATGATTCCTGCCGACAGCGACGATATTAAGAAGGATTACGAGATTTTGCTCGGCGAGCTCACCCAGTATAACCCCGAGTTGCTCGACAAGAGCCGCATTTTGGCAATCACAAAGTGCGATATGCTCGACGATGATTTGATCGAAGAGATGAAGGCTCATTTGCCTGAGGGGATTAAGTCGGTATTTATCTCGTCGGTTGCAGGCTTGAATATCGCCAAGTTGAAGGATATGCTTTGGGCGGCATTGCACGAATAATGCGTTGCGCACGATACATATTTGTACTACTCTTTGTACTAAGTTATAGAGGTCTCTCCGCGCAGGAGTTCGACCTCTATGATTTTAGGTACTATAAACGATTTGAAACGGCCGAGGAGTTGCTTGTACCCGAGAAGGATTCGGTTGTAGTAGCAAAGCTTCTCCTTGATCGCAATTTCACAACCAATACACTCGACTACAATCTCTCGATGATCCGTTCCACAAGGCGTGGTGTAGCGCGATATCGCAGACGAACAACCTTGAACGGCATCGAGATACCTTTTATAAGCAACAGCACGATACGCGCACTGCAAATATCAACTAATCAAAGATTTGACGCAACGCAGTTGCATATAGACACGCTTCGTAGAGCACAAACTTCTGCGGGATTTTCGTTCTCGTCGCGTAATACGCCCTACTCTCTGTCGCTCGCAACAGCGCAAGCGTTAAAGAGAGGATGGTCGCTGGCTACAAATCTGACGGCAAGCACAGGTCGTGATCTGCATATCGACGGAGTGTTTGGCAATTCACTCGAGGTAAACGCCGTAGCAACAAAGCAATTCAGGAATAGACAACTGCTCTCATTTGCACTCTTCGCAAAGCCTTCGATGCGTAGCACACGCCTTGCATCCACAGAGGAGGCTTTTCAATTGACGGGCAACAACTTATACAACCCCGCATGGGGCTATCAAAATGGTAGAGTGCGCAATTCTCGCATTCGTCGAGAGTTCTTACCAACGGCATTTATCGGTTATGAGGGCGATATAAACAAGCGTACAAAGTTTAATCTTGCCGCTACAACTACCGTAGGCATCGAGAAATATAGTTCGCTCGATTGGTTTAATGCGCAAACTCCTTCACCCGACAACTATCGCTACATGCCGAGCTATTTCAACGACGAGGAGGATATATTTCACGCCGTAGAGAGCGCTTGGCTGGCAGATAGTCCTCAATACACCCAAATAGATTTCGACCGCCTGATTGCCACAAACAAACTAAACGGAGGCGAAGCCGTATATGCGATTAGCGACCGTGTAAGACGCACTATTCAAGCGGCATTTCGTGGTGAGGCAATAACTACAATTGACAACAACATCATCTCATACGGTTTTGATGTAACAATATCCAACTATCGCAATTACAAGCAGATGCGCGATTTGCTCGATGCGAATTATATTATCGATTTAGACTATTTCCTGCTCGACGACGACACCTTCGGCAACTCTCTGCAAAACAATCTCGACAACCCTAATCGTCGCATAATTGAGGGCGATCGCTACGGCTATGACTACGCCATAAGGGAGAATAGAGTTTCGCTATTCGGCACCTATCGCTACTCCGGTGAGAGGTTAGACCTCAATATTGCCGCAAAGGTTGGATACGAGAACATCTATAGACGCGGATTTTACCGCAATGAGCTATTTGCCGACAACTCTATCGGCATATCGCGACATCTGACATTCTCGCCCTATGCACTACGCCTTACAGCGGAATATCTTATTACAGATAAGCACTTTATACGAGGTGTTTTAGCGACTGAGGCAACACCTTGCGAGAGCGAGGATCTATTCTTGCAGAGCCAATATAACAATCGCACCGTGGTTAACCCAACCATGCGCACGGCATATAATGCAGAGGTGCAATATATGTTCCAGTGCCCCGGCTTCAAACTCTCCGCTACACTCTTTGCGGGCAGCGAGTTGAACGACACGCAAGTGCGACATCTCTACGACGATTTATCGGGCGAATATGCCGATATCGTAACCGAAAATATCAACACTCTGCGCTATGGTTTAGAGGTGGAGAGTGAGTATAATTTCGCCGACCATTTTCGCGCTACGGCAGCCATAACCGTCGGAAGATATAGATATGTAACAAATTCTAACATAACAATTTACACCGACGCATCTAATCTTTTACTTGCAGACCATATTCAGAGCCAAACAAAAGGCCTTTCGCTCGGAAATACCCCACAGCTTGCAGCAACATTAGCCCTCTCATACTATAATCGAGGTTGGTGGGCAGGCATAAATGCCAACTATGCAGGATTGCGCTACATCGAGCCTTCGGCAGTAATACGCACCGAGCGAGTTTTAGCAAATGCAACCTCTCCCGAGCAACGCTCCGAACTACTCGAACAAGAGCGACTGCGCGATGCATTTACCATAGATCTATCGCTCTCGAAAAGCCTATATCTTAATCGCCTAAGCAAGCGGATTTACTCCACCTCGGCAGCGCCTCGTTTCGAGGACAAATATCCTCGCAGCAGAGTTGTTTTCCGTGTAGGAATACGCAATATATTAGGTTTAACCAACATTGTATATAACGCTTACGAAAGTTCTCGTTTACAACGATATAAGATTGCTGACGACTATATGTATAATCGTCAGGCATCACACTATATGCACGCCTATCCTCGAACATTCTACGCATCGATAACATTCGCCTTTTAACACAAAAAAAAGACGAGCAAAATCGCCCGTCTTACTCTCTAAAGGTGTAGATTACCTCAGCCCGACATAGGTTGGTTCCGACACTATAACCTTCTCCACCTCACCCGTAGGCACACCCTTTTTAGCATCGAGTGGATAGATCTCGATTGTGTTGCTATCTCGGCAAGCCACAACCAGCGCTTTTCCGTCGTCCGACAATGTAAAGTGGCGAGGATGACCGCCTGTAGGTTGATAGTAAACCTTTTTCAGTTTTCCATTCGACAAACATCTATATATCGCCACTCCGTCCGATATTTTACACAAGCCCTCGTTGGCTGCACTGCTCACGCGCAACGACGCATAAAGATAGCGACCATCGGCACTTAACGCTATATGCGCACCACCCTCCGGATTCTCTCCACTTATGGTATATCGGCCAAGCAGAGCAAAATCAGAAGTGCTATACACCAGCACCTCGTCACTCAACTCGGTAACAACATATAGGTAGTTACCATCTTTGCTAAATGTGCTAAATCGCGGTCCGCATCCTGCAGGCAGAGCTATAAATGAGAGCTGTGGCGTAACTACACGACCATTCTCCACGGCAAAACGATAAATTTTATCACAGCCCAAATCGACCACTACCAACATCTTTCCATCAGGCGAGAGTGCCGAAGAGTGAATATGCGGGCTCTTTTGGCGTCTTGGATGCACACTCGATCCCTCAAACTTCAATACGCGGGGTGCGCCCTCTACCTCTCCATCTTCACCCAACGGAAAGAGCGAAAGTGTACCACTTGTATAATCTGAAACCACAGCTTCGCGTGGTAATAACAGCACATGACACGAATTTTTTCCCTCGGTAACGCTCTCTTTCATTGGTACTTGCAATGACGGCAACTCAATAATGCCGATCTTACCTTTCAGCACTTCGCTATCAAATGTACAAAGCGACGAATTCTCGGAAAGGCTGCGCAACGCATAGACCTTACTATTACCTTCGGCAAGATAGGTATGGCCCCAATAAGCGGTATTAGATCCAACCAAAATAGTCAGAGCCAACAGTTTCAGTGTCGAAATCATAAATTTCTCCTCCTATATTTAAATGTGATTTACCATGGATGCTACTCCTCGTAGCGAAAACCTACACCCTTGCAGGTCAAGATATGATTATCGCCTATCTTACTGCGTAGGTGACGAATATGAACATCGAGTGTACGCGAGCCAACAACCACCCCATTGCCCCAAACGACTTCAAAGATCTCTTCGCGGGTAAAAATTCGTGGTTCAGAGAGTAGAAGTCTTAAAATCTCGAACTCCTTAACTGCCAATCGCACCTCCTCGTTCTCGGCCGAGATATAAGAGTGTCGTTCCTCTACAAGGCGAGCCGAATTAGGCATTGTCGCCATCAAATCGGCACCTTTGATGCGTTTGTTAATCGCAGCAACTCGCGAGCACAACACTCTCATGCTCACAGGCTTTGTAATATAATCATCTGCACCAACCTCGTAACACCCAACAAGACTCTCCTCCTCGCATACTGCCGACAAGAATATAATCATAGTCTTGGCAGTCTCCGGATTTGCACGCAGAATACGACACGCCTCGCGACCATCCATCTCGGGCATCATCATATCCATGAGGATAAGATGAGGACGAAAATCGGAGGCCATCGCCACAGCCTCGCGACCATTTGTGGCGCAAGCGACCTCATACCCTTCCTTTACAAGGTTATACTGTACAAATTCGCGGATATCCAGCTCGTCGTCGACAACAAGTATTCGCATTATTCGGGTTGTTTTAGATTAAAATTAAGGCGCAATGTCGCCATTGCGCCCTAAAGCGGTCTTGAACGGAGTGATTAGTCGTGCAATGCGCTCAACTTCTCGAACAACTTACCGTAGCCCTCTACCATGTCGTTGCGGAAAGCAGCATAGTATTTACGAACGAGCGAAGCGTTCTTTGGCTCAACCGGATTGTTTGCCTTGTGGTACAACTCGTTGCGGAGCTCTACACCCTCCTGCATAATTGCAAAAATCTCCTTCTCTTTGTCCGGACGGAAGTAGATTGTCATATCACAATCAAACACCAACTCCTCGAGACGATAATCGATCTCCTTCTTCAAAAATCTCAAATTTGCCATAGTCTTATCTCTGTTTTGATTTAAATTTTATTGCTCTTTCGATGCACAAAGATAAGAAAAATTGAATAGCATGCAAAGATTTTCGAACTTTTTTCTCTTCAAAACCCACTTTTTAAGGGATTTTTCCTATTTCGTCTACCAATAGAGAACTTCCACTACCTCTTTTTCGCTCTTTTTATTCTCCTTTCGAGTTTTGCGATCTTCGCGTCGCTCTTCCGCTTTCTCGTGCGTCGGAGTAGCGATAATTATACCCATCTCCTCCTCTACTATCACCTCCTCATTCTTAGGTTGTGTAGTTTGCGCAGGCTTGGCAGGCTCTGTCGATGCTACGGTTGTAGTGCGAGTAACAAACTCATCTACGCCATAATCAAACTCTATATCGGCATAGCGCATCTTTGGAAGAACCTTCATGGTCAAACATCTCCATGCATCGGGCATTTTGCGCAATGCAGCCTCCTTCTGGGCCTCGCTATGCAGGGTCGATTTCAAAACGGCTAAAACCTGTTCCTTCTGAGGTATTGCAGAGTTCTCGACAGATGGGATACAATCGCTCCAGCGGAAGGTTTTATACTGGGTATCGATTTTCTGCGCGGGATGATAGGTATTTACAGCATATTGATATAATGACTGCGCACGATGCGATGCAAGAGAGTCATTCTGCGTAGTGTTACCATCGGGCGAAGCGTAGCCTACAATATGAATCGTAGAGATATGCATCGTTGAATCCTTGGTCTGATCCATAAAGTCCTTTAACTCGGAAATCTGCTGCGAATTATCCGAGTAATCGGGTGTGATATTTGCCTTATTAATAGCGTAATGCACATCGAACTCCGCCTGGCGACCGTTATTATGAGGGATTTTGTAGCGCGAAGTTACGGTATTACCCTCGCGAGTCTGCGACACAAGAATAGCATTTGCGGCAGGCGCCTGATTGCTCTGAGCTGCGACCGCTGCGGTTGCCCCCAAAGCCACAATCGAAAGTAGAATCTTTTTCATCGTTTTGTTGTATTGGTTTGTAACCCAAACCGAACAACAACCGAGCCAATTTTGGCAAAGCTCTAACTCTCAGGGGTAGATTTGCGATAGATTTTATATCCGATAATAGCAAAGAGGAGCGACATTAACGGACTTATAAGATTAAACAGGCAATACGGAAGATATGTCAGCGTTGCCACGCCCAAGACGGTAGATTGGGTCATTCCGCACGAATTCCACGGCACGAGCACCGAAGTTACGGTGGCTGTATCCTCTACCGAACGGCTCAATAATCGTCCCTCCAAACCGCGCTTTTCGTAGAGTTCACGGAAGGCATTTCCTGTAATGATAATCGATATATATTGGTCGGCAGTCAGGAGATTCGAAACAACGCCTGTAGCGAGTGTTGATGCCACCACGCTTGCGGTGCGATAAACAAACTTTGCAAAGAGCTGGGTGAGCGCCGAGAGCATACCGCTACCCACCATCACACCACCGAAACACATAGCACACAAAACGAGCCATATAGTATTCAGCATGCCTTGCATTCCCGATGTTGCAACCAACTCATTTATAACGGGATCTCCCGTATCAATTGCAGTAGAGGTTGAGCATACGGTCAAGAGCCCGCGGAAGGTCGAAAAATCGCCATCACCACCAACTATTTTCACAATCTCGGGCTGCATTATAACCATCGCGATGCAAGCCATCACAACCGACAAAAAGAGTGTTACAAGAGCCGGCAATTTCTTTGCGATAAGCGCCATTGTAACAGCCGGAACAACAAGTAGCCACGCCGAGATATTAAATCTATTTTTGAGCACCTCGGCCAACTCCTCCATATGCACCGACGCATCAACCGAATGGGTTAAACTAACTACCAAGAACACAACCATTGCCAACACGAACGATGGGATAGTTGTGATCGACATATATTTAATGTGTTCAAACAACGGAACTCGCACGGTTGAAGAGGCCAAAACCGTCGTATCGGACAAAGCTGACATCTTATCTCCGAAGTATGCGCCCGAAATAATTGCTCCGGCAATCCAACCCTCGGAGTAACCCTGAGCCTCGCCTACTCCCATAAGCGCAACGCCGATAGTTGCGATTGTAGTCCACGAACTGCCCGTAACTATTGCAACGACGGCACATATCAGACACGCTACAGCCAAGAACACGCTCGGATGGATAATCTGCAGGCCGTAGTACATAAGTGTCGGCACCACTCCGCTCAACATCCAGGTACCGGCAATAGCGCCAATGAGCAGCAAAATAATAATTGCCGAGGCCGAGGTTCGGATATTATCGACAATAGCCTTTTCGAGAGTGCTCCACTTGCATCTGCACACCGTAACAGCCAAGAGCGCAGCGACGGACGATGCCACTAAAAGTGCCACCTGGCTACCACCTTCAATAGCATCTGCTCCAAACGCCTTTATAACGAGTGCGAGCATAACAACAAGTACCGCAATTGGCACCAAAGCGAGCCACATAAGTAGCTTTTCCCCTCTAAAAAGTCCGTTTTGCTGTTTCATAGCGCAAATATAGCGATTTTATATTAAAAGTTTTCCGCTTTCGATTTTTAGTTTTCAGTTATAATTCGTATCTTTGTCGGGTTATACCATATAAGGTATAAAGTGTGAAACTAAACAGAAGCATATTATGGCTACCAAGACTACTATCGAAGTTCCCGTAGAGGAGCAGACTATTCAACAGGAGATTGCATCGCAAGAGTGTGTAGAGGCTACAACTGTAGCTCCACAAACCGAAGAGGGCGACAACAGCGCAAGCGAGATCGCTACACTCGACAAAGAGAGCGTACTTGCTCGCCTTGCCGAGAGAGTTTCAGAGGAGCCTTCCGCCGAGTTGCGCAATGAGGTCGAGGCGTTGAAGGTGGCATTCTATAAATTACATCGTGCCGATATGGAGGCTCGTCGCAAGGCATTCTTCGAGGAGAATGGCGCAGATGCCGAGTATAAGGTTCAGACAGATGAAGCAGAGGTTCGCTTCAAGGAGTTGTACAACATCTACCGCACCAAGCGCGATGAGGCCACTGCCCTATCCGACAAGGAGAAGGAGGATAACTACAATGCAAAACTTGCCGTTATCGAGGAGTTGAAGCAATTGGTTGACGGCGAGGAGGCACTCAACACCACATTTGCAAAGTTCCACGAGTTGCAGGCTCGTTGGCGCAATATCGGACAAGTGCCACAAGCAAAGGTTAGCGACTTGTACGAAACATATAACCTTCATGTCGAGAACTTCTACGACTATGTAAAGATCAATAAGGAGTTGCGCGACCTCGATTGGAAGCGTAATCTCGAGGCTAAGAGCGCCCTCTGCGAGCAGGCCGAGGCATTGGCCGAGGCCGACTCTGTAGTGGAGGCGTCGCACAAGTTGCAGAAGTTGCACGAGGAGTGGCGCGAGATTGGTCCTGTAGCACTTGAGTACAAGGAGTCTTTGTGGGCTCGTTTCAAGGCTGCATCTACAATCGTCAATCGCCGTCATCAGGAGCACTTCGAGAACATCAAAGCTAAGCAGGTGCAGAACTTGGAGCGCAAGAGTGCCCTTTGCGAGGAGGTGGAGAAGTTCGTTGCGGAGAATCCTACATCACACAAGGGTTGGAACAAGGCGAGCGAGCGTTTATTGGAGATTCAGAACGAGTGGCGCACTATCGGCTTCGCGCCAAAGAAGGATAATAACAAGATTTACGACCGTTTCCGCGCTGCATGTAACAACTTCTTCGAGGCTAAGCACGCATTCTACACCGAGGCGAAGGACGACATGGCAAAGAACTTAGAGGTAAAGACCTCGCTTTGCGAGCGTGCTGAGGCTATCGCATTGCGTGAGGATTGGGCTAAGGCTACCGAGGAGCTGTTGGCTTTGCAGGCCGAGTGGAAAGAGTCGGGAACCGTAGCTCGCAAGTATGCCGATGCGGTATGGAAGCGATTCCGCGCCGCTTGCGACAACTTCTTCGCACGCAAGTCGCAGCACTTCTCATCTGTAGATAACGAGTATTCGGCAAATCTCGCAGCTAAGCAGTCGCTTTTGGAGGAGATGTCGAATGCTGTAGTAAAGTCATTCAACGAGATTAAGGAGTATCAACGCCGTTGGAGCGAGATTGGTTTCGTGCCAATTCGCAACAAGGAGGAGTTGCAGAAGCAGTACAAGGCTGTACTCGACAAGTTGTTCGGTATGGTACGAGGTGCCGACCGCGAGCAGCAGATCAGCAAATTTAAGAATAAGGTTGCATCTATGCGCGATGCAGGAGGTAAGACTCTTCGCAGCGAGCGCGAGAAGTTGTACAACCGCGTAAAACAGCTCGAGCAGGAGATTCATACATTGGAGAACAACATCGGTTTCTTCGCTAAGTCGAAGGGCGTAGATGCTTTGATCGCCACTGTCGAGGAGAAGATTGCGCGTGCAAAGCGCGATATGGCAGATGCTATCGAGCGAGTAAAGCTTATCGATTCACAAGAGTAATAACGAATAAAAAATAACAACAAGAAAAAAGATGAAAGAGAACAAAAGTACGATTATAGGCTTTGTCCTAATGACATTGGTATTCGTGGGTTATATGTTCTACGCGAACTACCAGGGTAAGAAACAGCAGGAGTTGCAGGTAGAGAATCAGATTGAGCAGCTCGCAGAGCAGGCATCTAAGGCGCTTGAGCCTCAGGCCGACCACTCTACCGG
>JAFZDR010000077.1 GCA_017561105.1 Alistipes sp.
CAAGCCAAGGCCATCTCCGAAGAGAGGAGCCTCGTTGTCAATATCCTCCGGCTTAATCTCCTCAAGATTGAGTGCATCAATAATCTGCTCCTTAAGAGTCAAAATCAAATTCTCCATAGTTGTAATTATTTTTTAGTTAATATCTTAATTTCTGCTTCAAAGTCATCCTCGCTTCGGCAATCGAGCCAGCCCGAAATAAGCGTTGGGGCGTAGCTGCTCTTGATGGTCGATGCGATAATCTCCTCCATTCGTCTGACATCCCTCTGCTCCAAAATATACAGCGATGTTTCACCTCTGTATTGGTAGCGAATAGCCACCTCGCCCATCGCTATATTGGGCAGCGTGTATAGGAACACCGACGGACTCGGATAGAAACTTGCTCTATCGCGAATTGTCGCCAGGTGGTTTATATCGGCAACAATAGACGATGATCTGTTGAAGAATACAACATCGTGCTCCGCAGCTCGCTCTTCGGCCGTCTCACCGCGCACCAACAACTCGGTGGCAACGAGCGCCAAGCGACTCATTGTATCCATCTTATAGAATTTGGCATAATCGCCAATATATCCCTTGTAAAGCTCTTTAAGAAGAGCTCCTCCCGAGGTCTCGGTTGCAACTCTGCTACCATCCACCTCAACCGAATCGGAGGTTATCTTCACGCAGTGCTTCTCCGTAAATTCGACAGCACCCTGCTCCCCCGCTTCGTTATAACCTTTACCATAGAGAAGTGCGCCATTGCAACCGCCAAATCCCGAAATAATCTTCAAGAAATGCTCTTTGTCGCATCGCTGCTCCTCGTTACTTATATTCACCTTACCACCGACACCTATCTCGCTAAATCCGCGTACCGGAAGGATAATACCGTCGTCCAAAGCTCGTGCAGTGAGGATTGTTTCGAGAACTCCTGCTGCGCCCAATGTGTGGCCATAGTAGCCTTTGAGTGCAGAGAGCGGAATATCCGACAATCCGGTATGCTCCACCGCCTTCGACTCCATCTGGTCATTGAACATCGTTGCCGTGCCGTGCACACACACTACGCCTATATCGTCGATATTTACCCCTTCGAGCACTCGCGTAATAGCCTCAGCCGAGCCCTCGCCAATCGGGGATGGTGCACTTACATGGTAGGCATCATTATTGAGTCGGCTCTTCAGCAGTTGCCATCTCGCCTCATTCACTTCGCCATTGCGCTGCGGGCGAGTGAATATAATTGTAGCAGCCGCCTCACCGAGATTTAGGCCCAAGCGCTCGATATCGAACGGACGGCACTCCTCGGGCGATAGCGACTTAAACGACAGAAAGCCTGCAAGAACAAATGGTGAGAGCACATCCGCTCCGCAAACTATCGCATTATCGTACTTGCCCGACGAGAGCAATCTATCGGCAAGTGTTTGTGCCGTAACTCCCGATATGCAGGCGTTGCAGACCACCACGGGGTCGCTCTGCATCGCGAAGTAGGCGGCAATCTTCTTGGCTGTGGCACCCGGAGCGAGATACTCCCCCGAACCATCTATGTCAAGGCCGTCCACATTCGCCTTTGTGGTGCTAAGTATCAGCACCGTGCGAGCCGATTTCACATCAATCTCGCAGTGAGCCAGACACTCCTCGACAGATCGAATAGCCAAGGACTCGAAACGAGAATATCCGGCAATCGAAATCTCTGTCATCTGCTCGTCCGAGAACATCGATGCGGTAAAAACCTCAGGTACTCCTCGCCAACCCTCATATCGCTTAAGAGCAGAACTACCCGCTTTCACTGCAAGGTAATTCTCCTCTGTAGTTCGTCCTAATGGCGATGTTATATTTGTGGCAAGGATTTCAATCATAACAAACCTACCGATTTTTTCCACTCGGTATAGAACTCGGGGCTATACCACATCAGTTTATACTCTCGATCCATAAAGACCTGCACACTTCGCGCAGTCAGGAACAGCGTTCCCGTTTCAGGATCGTAGATCTCGTAGTCAAAAATAATCTTTGCGCTCTCCGTAGGGCGATAGGTAATCTTTATTGTCGGGCGCATACCAAAACGCAACGGCTGCTTGTAGCTCATCGACATCTCTACAATGGGTACAAAGATGTTCTCGCTGATGTATCGGCTATAGGAGAGTCCATACTCCTCGCCGAAGGCCTCGCGAGCATCCTCGAGATAGAGCGGATAGGCACCATGCCACACCACATTCATCATATCGACCTCGCTAAAGCGAACCTCGAACTGCTTCTCTACCGACAATACCAAATCCTTATTCATAATCCGTTCGGCTCAAAAAAATCAGACTACTCGACATTGCGTACCGAGAGTTTTATCTCTGCGGTAGCTACTACTCGACCCTCGCACTTAATCTCGGCAGTGGCGAGTGTCATTCCAAAGATCTCTTCGAGTATATCAACCTTCGTAACAATGGTCGATCCAACCTTTGGCAGTTCGTTCACAACATAGTTGCGGATAGCTCCGATAAAGCCCACCTGCACCTCCTTCTTGAGGATATACTTATTGTAGAAGCCCACTCTTGCAGCGCAAGTTTGAGCGATATTCTCCATCATTCCGGCAGCCGAGAATTGTCCGTCTGTAACAAAGATGTTAGACTCTTTAATCTCGGTCTCGGTTGTCGAGGTCATCAGCTCGAAGTGGGTCATTGTGCCTATCATCACAAACGGCTCTTGCTGAGGCAATACCGTGTGCACATCTATCGAGCGAATATACTCTTCGGTAATATTTATTGTATCCATTAGTTCCAAAAGTCATAGAAGTTGAACCATTGTGTCGGATATTGACGCACTCGTTTCTCGAGTTCATCGACATACCCTTTGGCCAGCTGCTGCATCTGCTCCTTACGCGACAACGAGCGGTCGTAATGGAGCGGTGTGATGAATATCTTGTATTGCGATGCACTCGCCTTCATCACATTTACCGCCAAGACATCGAGCCCGCGCATTGTTGCCACACTGAAGGGACCTTGCGGGAATTTGGCACTCTTGCCCAAGAACTCCACACTGATGCACTTACCCGATCCTGCCGATCGGTCGGTCGGGAAGCTTACGATGTTACCACTGCTCAGTTCGTTGTCAATCTCGTAGAGGTGGCTCATATCGGGCTTTATCGCAATCATTCTGCTGTTTGTCTTATCAAACATCGAATTGCGATTGCGCATTACGGAGGCCTTCTCGTAGCCATAGACCACGGCATTTATACGCTTTTGCTCGGACACGAGTGTGTAGCCGGCAATCTCGTAGTTTCCGACATGCGAGCTAAAATGGAGAAAACCCTCGGGGCGCGATGCCAGATTTTCGAACTTATCGAAGCCCTCGATATCTACCTCGAAGCGTTTTCCCGCATACATAGCAAACTTATCGACAACAACCTGCGCAAACTTGCAGTGGTTGATGTAGGTACTCCACGCAGCACGCCATCGACCATATCCGAGTCGATTGCGGAAATAGTCGTATGCAGTTTTTCGACTTGGGTTCAGCACCAGGCATACGGGAACAACAAAGATCTCGGCAAAGAGATATATCAGTCGTATATCTACATGGCGCAAAACGGAGATGAGCCAACGATGCGCTGTCTCACCACCATATGTCGTTCCCTCCCACTGTCGATTTTCCATTAGCCTACCTTGGTCTCGATATAGTCGCAGAACTTGCTGAATGTATCAACACCTACCATCTCCTCAGCCTTAATCTTAAAGCCGAAGTTCTTCTCTACGATAACCACGATATCAACAAAATCCAAGCTGTCGATACCCATGTCGGCCTTCAACTTAGCCTCCGGGAAGATCTTCTCCTCGTCGATCTCAAGTTCGTCAATCAAAAATGCCTTTACCTTCTCTTCAATCTCTACACGATTCATAATGTCTATAATTTTATTTAAGTTAAAAATGTGTTAATTCCCTTTTACTTCTCAGTAGTCATCTTCTTGACTACAAGTGCGCTATTTGTTCCGCCAAAGCCGAACGAGTTGCTCAATACCGTGTCGATGTTGGTCTCGACAGTCTTGCTTGCAATGTTGAGTTGTGCCGAATACTCATCCGGATTCTCGAAGTTGATATTCGGAGCTACGAAGCTGTTCTGCATCATAATCAACGAATAGACCAACTCGCTTGCACCTGCCATCCAACACTCGTGACCTGTCATACTCTTGGTACTCGAGATATAAGCGTGCTCGCCGGCAAACAACTTACCGAGAGCCATAGCCTCGAACATATCGCCCTGACGAGTGCTTGTTGCGTGAGCATTTATGTAGTCGATATCCGCCGGAGTCATATCTGCATCCTTCAATGCACGCTGCATAGCTCGCAAGCAGCCCTCGTCGCTTGGCTGGCTGATTACCGATGTACCATTCGACGAGAAGCCATAACCTACAACCTCGGCAATGATATTTGCGCCACGCGCTACAGCGTGATCGTAATCCTCGAGAATAAGCGCAGCAGCACCTCCACTCGGTACAAGACCGTCGCGGTCATTATCGAACGGACGGCTCGCCTTTGCAGGCTCCTCCATATTCTTCGAGAATGCTCCGAGCGCATCGAACGACGCCATAGAGTAGAAGTTTGTCTCCTGAGCACCGCCACACAACACCACATTCTGCAAGCCGTTCTTGATAAGGAGGTATGCCAAACCGATCGAATGGCTACCGCTGGCACACGCAGCACTAACGGTGAAGTTTACACCCTTAAGCTTGAAGATTGTGCTGATGTTCATTGTTACGGTAGAGTTCATCGCCTGGAAGATAAACGACTGACCCAACAACTCGGTGTCGTGCTTCTCGTCCATGATGTGCGCAGCCTCGATAACGGGCTTTGCCGACGAATCGTTTCCGAAGATACAGCCCACCTCATTCTCCTCGAGGTATGCATCATCTATATTTGCCATCTGAAAAGCCTGCGAGCTCGCCATAAATGCATACTCTGCCTCCTCCGACATTCCGCGACGGAGGTGTCTATCGATAAGACCCTTCAATACCGGTTTCTTCACGATACCTGTCAATGCCGACTGATAGCCATACTCCAATCGCTCAGCCTCAACGCCTACGCCCGACTTTCCGTTGTACAACGACTCCTTAACCTCTTCGATTGTTGTTCCGAGGCAAGACCAAATGCCCATTCCTGTAATTACAACTCGTCCCATTATATCTTATAAGCTTTTTTTAATACAAACCACCATTTATACTGATAACTTCGCCTGTGATGTAGCTTGCTGCATCCGAGCACAAGAAACCCACCAACGCTGCAACCTCCTCCGGCTTGCCAAATCGACGCATCGGAACAAGGTTCTTCAACTCATCCTGCGGAAGATCCTTGGTCATATCGGTCTCGATAAAACCGGGAGCTACGGCATTCACCGTTACACTGCGAGCGGCAACCTCCTGAGCGAGTGCCTTGGTTGCGCCGATCAAACCCGCCTTGGCTGCGCTATAAGATTGCGATTATGTATTTGACGTAAGATTTCTGCCGAACCCTTTCTATCTTCCCCAGC